>JAZRDA010000032.1:0-14151 GCA_045660085.1 Candidatus Nanosyncoccus sp. | reverse complement strand
ATCGCCAAACTCACTGATGGTAACTGCTGGATGATAGAAAACTTAAGACTAGCTGATACTCACCAGGAAGGAGTAAACACTGTACCTACTACTCTTACCGTAGCTAATACCAATAATCCATTAAATGATAATGATCCAACTAACCCAACCGTCACACTAAAACATAATTATAGTGACACCGATACCTATCCGACACTCTCCGCTACCAGTTCAGATGCTACTAGTTGGTGTATTACTAATTCCGCTGCCTGTGATAACCAATCTAGACTTAGAACTGATAATACTACTAGTAGGGTCTCATACACCAATACCCAAACCATGTCTACCGGTGCAAATCTATATTCATATGGCAATTACTACAACTGGTATTCAGCTACGGCTGGTAGGGGAACCTATCATAAGTCTAGTGGCAATACGGAGGGAGATCTCTGCCCGAATGGTTGGCACCTACCTACCGGTACCGGATCTGGTGAATTCGGTGTACTTAGTAACAGCCTTGGTGGTTTGCAAAATAATGGTGCAGCTCAAGAAATGACTAGCTCTACTTCTCCAACTGTAGCTATAATGCTTAAGAGAATTCGTCATTTCCCAAATAATCTTCTCTACTCGGGCTACGTGACTGGCGCCTCCATTCTCACTCGTGGTAGCAGCGGCTACTATTGGTCGTCTACGGCGATCAATAATGGCAGCGCCTACGGCCTGCGCTTCAACTCTTCTAACATCTACCCAGGTACAGGCGACAGCAACAAGTATAACGGAAGGGCGGCCCGCTGCGTAGCTAGTGCGCAGTGAGCTGCATCCCAAAACTGGACATGGATTTTGGACCATGTTATCAATAGCGATTATTCTTTTTGGCAGTCTCTGCGAGAGTTTGATTTGCGCTGTGTACAGGAATGTTGCCTCGAATGATTTAGAATGGTGGCGAGAGGGAGGTTTTGTGATGCAAAACCTCACCTTTCTGCGTTGTTCGGAAAAAGAAAAATAAATTTTTCTTTTTCGCTCACTTCCTTGAAAGGGCGAACTCTGCGAGTTCGCCTCTCGCTGAAATACATTAATAGAATAAAAATAAGCCCCTTGGGCTTGTTTTTATTCTATTGGTGATCTCTGCGAGAGTCGAACTCGCATTGACGGGATGAAAACCCGTTGTACTAACCGTTATACTAAGAGACCAAGCTGCTCTGCTGATTGTAACACAAAAATGCAGTGCTTATATTATAACAAAATTACTGGAAATTACAAGAGTAAGTGTACTTGATACGATAGGAAGTTCTATCGAACGGTGGCTCTGGGAAGATTTGCATAAAGGTTTTGTTTTCATCACAATATTCGCGAAGATAGTTAGCAATGTCGGCGGTTTTGGTGGTGTCGTGAAGAAGTAGTTGTCTCAACGTGATACGTGAGAGTCCGCGCTCGGCGTGTTTTTCTAAGAGTTCCTCGACGGTGGAGTTACCATATGACTGGGCTGAGTTTTCAAATGCACTGTAGAGATAGTTTTCATAATAATCGCGTACAAGATAATCTAATTTGGACTTGACGGTGTATTCATCCCTAGGTAAAAGTGCGAAAACTGCGACAGCGATAACGATCGCAATCAGAAAAATGATAATGGCGAGAATCAACCATTTAATCTTAGAAAGTGGTTTTTTGGTGTCTTCATGTAGAATGGGCGTGTGTAATTCTTGGCTATAAATAGGTACCGTCGGGTTCTTGTTCATATAAACATATTATCATAATATTGAACTTATGGTAAGATATATTTATGAGTAGATTATTTAAAAGAACTAAAATATTAGCAACGATTGGGCCGTCTACGAATTCGGCGGAAATGATAGAAGAAGCAATAATGGCCGGAGTGAATGGTTGTAGGTTGAATTGTTCACACGGAACGAACGAAGAGCGTGACCAGCAGATTAAATGGATACGTGAGGCGGCGGCTAAGAAGGGTCGCAGTGTGGCGATTTTGCAAGATTTACAAGGACCGAAGATTCGCTTAGGGAAGATAAAGGATAATCGTCTGGACTTAACCAAAGACGATGAGGTGATTTTGCAGTATGGTGAATTTGAGCACGACGGCGGATTCACGGTACCGGTGCAATATAATTTAGCGGAAAAGGTGAAGGTGGGTGAGCCGCTTTCGATGTTTGATGGCAAGGTGAAGGCGGAAGTTGTAGAAATCGTTTCGGATGTGGCGATTAAGGTACGTGTTTTAAATGATGGATTCATTATGTCCAATAAGGGACTAAATATGCCGGATACGGATTTTGGAGGGGATATTCTGACTAAGAAGGATTTGGCCGATATTGAGTATGGTGCTAACTGTGATTATGATTATGTGGCACTAAGCTTCGTGCAGTCGGCGGCGGATATTGTGAGATTAAAACAACTGCTATTGTCGCTTGGTTCGACAGCTAAGGTGATTGCAAAAATTGAAACGAAGAAAGCGATTGTCTCGGATGAACATTTAGAGGAAATTGTGAGAGAGTCAGATGGCATCATGGTGGCGAGAGGCGATATGGCAGTGGAGGCAGGGGCGGAAGTGGTGCCGATAGTGCAGCGGAAGTTGATTGCGATGTGCCGGACACATGCAAAGCTTTGTATTGTGGCGACCCAAATGTTGTCTTCGATGGTGGATTCACCAGAGCCGACTCGGGCGGAAGTGTCTGATGTGGCGACGGCAGTGGTGCAGGGGGCTGATGCAGTAATGCTTTCTGATGAAACGGCAAACGGTTCTTATCCACTAGAGACAGTGAAAGAAATGAAGAAAATTATTCTTTATACCCAGAATCATTCCCGAGTGGCACCTCTAGCCCGGGATTTGGAAAGTGGTTATGAAGTGTATGATGCCATATCGGGAGCGACGGCTAAGTTGGCTGAGGACATTGCAGCTGATGTGATAGTTTGTCAGACTGCTTCTGGGGCGACAGCCAAAATGATGGCAGCGCAGAGACCGAATTTACCAATTGTTTCGGTGACATCGAATCCACGAGTGGCAAATCAGTTAGCTCTGATGTATGCTAATTCGGCTTTTGTCAGACCATATAGTGAAGAGTTTGGTTATGATTTAGCGAAAGAGCTGAAGGGGTCGGGTTATTTGCGGACAGAAAATGGAGCAAAGGATTTGACTGCCGTGATTGTGTCGGGCGATAAGGATAAAGTCGGTACGGATACCATTAGGGTTCGCACAATTTAGGGTCTTTAAGGCTTGAAGAATTATTTCGTGATGGCTTCAAGGCCAGGCAATTTCTTGCCAAGGAGATACTCAAGAGCTGCGCCGCCGCCGGTGGAGACAAGCGAATATTTGAGATTAGGATGGGTCTCCATGAGGACTTCCACAAAGCCGGTAGTGTCACCACCACAGATAATCGTAGTGGCATCTTGGTGTTCGCCGATCATTTCGGCAGCGATGGTGGATGCGGTGGCATAGGCGGGATCTTCGGCGTAGCCTAAGAGTCCGTTCCAGATGATTGTCTTGGCATCGGTAATAAAGCCGGATAATTTAGCAGTAGAAACGGGACCGATATCAAGTTTATCGCCTTTGTTGTTTTCATCAAAATCTTCTGCAACGTAAATATTAGGATTATTTGATTTGTAACCATCGGCAGCGATTTTGCCGCCTACTACGATTTGATCGGCAATTTTATTGAATTTATCGATTAGGGGCTGCTTATCTTCGACCTTGGCGCCACCGATAATAAGAAGAATTGGCTTCTCGGGATTGTTGATAGCGGCATCGAGGTTGTTAATTTCCTTCTCGAGGAGAAGACCGGCATAGACGGGGAGGAATTCTTTTACTGCATCGGTGGAAGCGTGGGCGCGATGGATAACGGCGAAACCATCCTGGACGAAAAAATCGGCATCAATCGACTGAATGATGTTTTTGATGAAATCACTGTCGTTATCTTCTTCGCGGGGGTCGAAACGGAGGTTTTCAAGAAGAGCTATCCTGACATTTTCAGGAATGGGAATCTTGGCGCCTTGCTCTGGAAGTGGATAGAAGCCGACCGTTTCTTTAGGAAGTAATTTGCGGAGTTCATCAGCGACTGGAGATAGAGTGTAGTCGGGATTGACCTTGCCTTCTGGGCGACCAAAATGGGAAATCAGGATGATTCTTTTTGCACCGTGCTCGAGGAGATAATTGATGGTGGGGAGGCTGGCGCGAATGCGCAGGTCGCTTTCGATCTTGCCATCTTTGATGGGGACATTGTAATCTACGCGTACCAGGATGGTCTTATTCTTGATATTTAAATCTTTGATTGTTTTCATGGTGTTCTCCGAAATATATTTCACTTCGGGGTTGACTTCTGATAGTTCGTGTGGTAGAATCAATTTAGAGTTTATGAAATCTTCTTTGACTTTGTCTCAGAGGATTTCTTTTTTAGTTTGATGATTATGTAATCTATCTCAAACATAAACCCCTCCTTTCTCCTTGCCAACATTTACTTAATATACGTCAACCCCATGGAAGAATGTTACTATAGATGAAAGAATAAATCAACCATTTACAAATATTCATGCAGTGATATAATGAAAACATGAAAAAGACAAGAACATACCAACAATTGATTGGTGAAACTATTGAGCAACTTAGAACTAATAAAGGTTTAACACAGGAAGAGTTGGCGAAGATGGTGGGGTCTAGTCAGTCAGCGATTCATAGAATCGAGAAGGGCGGGCAGAATGTCTCGCTTGAAATGATTAAGAAGCTTTCGGAGGCTCTCGGAAGTCAGATTCTCTCTATAAATGATTCGGTTTCGCAGAGTTTTAGGATACGAGGAGGCAAGGAACTACATGGTGAAATAACCGTGAATACGTCGAAGAATGCTGCGGTGGGGTTACTGTGTGCGGCGCTTCTAAATACTGGCAGGACGGTTTTTCGTCGGATTGCGCGGATTGAGGAAGTCTTTCGGATTATTGAAGTTTTAGAGTCGATTGGGGTAAAATGTGTTTGGCGCAACCGTCATAGAGACCTAGAAATTATATCACCACGTGAATTAAAATTAGATGAGATGGACATCGAAGCGGCGCGGCGAACGCGTTCGATTATTATGTTCTTAGGGCCGCTGCTACATCGTTATCCTAGGTTTAGAATTCCTTATGCGGGTGGATGTTCGCTTGGTACGAGGACGGTGGAGCCACACCTTCAAGCATTGAAATCTTTCGGCCTGGAGGTCGATGCGATGTGTAATAGTGGGTTCTATGAGGTTAATGTACGGCAGGAAACTTTACATAAATATCATGATAGATATATTGTACTAACTGAACGTGGTGATACGGTGACGGAGAATGTCTTAATGGCGGCGGCACTGGCGCCGGGGCGGACTACGATTGTGGGAGCTTCGCCGAATTATATGGTACAGGATGTCTGTTTCTTTTTGGAAAAATTAGGTGTAAAAATTCGTGGAATTGGTACGACGACCTTGGTTGTGAGCGGGCGGCCGCAGATTGATGTGGATGTGGAATATGATGTTTCGGAGGATCCGATTGAAGCGATGTCGTTCATCGCGGCGGCTTTTGCGACACATTCTAAGATTAAGGTGTCGAGAGCACCGATTGAGTTTTTGGAGATTGAATTAGAGGTACTTAAGAATATGGGGGCTAAGATTGAACGATCAGCGGAGTATGCTTCGGCGAATGGCCGGACGAGATTGGTAGACTTAGTAATACATAAATCTGACCTAGTAGCGCCGATTGATAAAATTCATCCAATGCCGTTTCCTGGGCTCAATATCGATAATTTGCCGTTTTTCTCGGTAATTGCTGCGACGGCGAAAGGTAGGACTCTGATTCACGACTGGGTGTTTGAGAATCGTGCGGTATATATTACGGAGCTTGCGAACTTAAATGTTAAAGTGGAACTTCTCGATGCGCATCGGGTGTATATTGAGGGGCCGACGAATTTCCGACCGGCGGATTTGACGGCGCCGCAGGCTTTAAGGCCGGCAGTAGTGGTGCTTCTTGCAATGCTGGCGGCACCAGGGACATCAATTCTGCGTAATATTTACACGATTAATCGTGGTTATCAAGATTTTGCGGCAAGACTGCGACATCTCGGGGCGGATATTGAACCGCTAACGGGAGTGTAGAGTGAATAGTATTCTAGACAGTCTTAATGAGAGACAGAAAGAAGCGGTAGAAACGCTTTCTGGGCCGGTGTTGATACTTGCTGGGGCGGGGTCGGGGAAGACGAAGACTCTAACGCATCGGATTGCGAATCTAATCGCGCACGGGGTGCAGCCTTCGCGCATTCTTGCGGTAACGTTTACCAATAAAGCGGCAAAAGAAATGCGGGAACGGCTGTGGAATTTGCTGCAGGGTATTTCGGGGACGGGGTCGCCAAATAACTTTATGCCATTTATGGGGACGTTCCACGGGATTGCGGTGAAGATTCTGCGCATTGATGGTGATAAGATGGGGTTGGATCGTAACTTTGTGATTTATGATACGGATGATCAGGTCTCGCTGATACGGAGAATCCTGAAAGATTTGAAAATGTCAGATAATAAACAGTTGAAACCAAAATCAATTCAATCGATTATTTCGGGTGAAAAGAATCAGGGGCATGGGCCGGAGGAGTATGAAGCGACGGCGTATTATCCGAACCAGAAGCAGATTGCTAAAGTGTTCTATCGTTATGAAGAGGAGAAGGCGAAGGCACAGGCGCTGGATTTTGATGATTTGTTGCTGAAGGAGCTGGAGCTGCTGAAGAACTATCCAGAGGTGCGACAAAAATGGCAGGAGAAATTTGAGCATATATTAATAGATGAGTATCAGGATACCAATACCATACAATATAATATAGTGAGACTGCTAGTAAATGAGAAGCGAAATATTTGTGTGGTGGGGGATGATTGGCAGTCGATTTATTCTTGGCGAGGAGCGGATTTTACGAATATTTTGAATTTTGAGCGGGATTTTCCGGGTGCGAAGGTGATTAAACTGGAACAGAATTATCGTTCGACCAGTAATATCTTGAATGCATCGCAGAAGATTATCAATGAAAACAAGACCCGGACGGAGAAGACACTGTTTACAGAATTGGGTGAGGGGGAGCCGGTGGATATTGAATCTTTGCAGGACGAGACGGCGGAGGCTAATTTTGTGGCACTGAAGATACTAAATATGCAAAGTGATTATCCGGATTTTAGTGACTATGCGGTGCTGTATCGGACTAATGCACAGTCGTATGCTTTTGAGAAGGCGTTTATTAATATGCATATTCCTTATAAAATCGTGGGAGGCGTGAGGTTCTATGATAGAAAAGAGATTAAGGATGTGTTGGCGATACTTAGATTGGTGGTAAATCAGAGGGATAAAGTGAGTCTTGCGAGGGTGGTGTCGAATGTGCTAAATGGGGTGGGCGATGCTTCGCTATCTAAAGTGCTAATGGCGATAGATGCGATTAGTGGGGATAAGCCTTTGCTTGATCCGGACTTGCCGGAGGTGTTGAAGGCGGGCAAGGCGAGAAGCGGATTGATGAGACTAATTGGGTTTTTGAAGAGCATGAGTTCGGATGAGAACCCAGGGGAGACGGTGAGGCGAGCGGTGGAGTATTTTGATTTCAGGGCGCTAACTGATGATGGGACACCGAGTAGCGAGGATAGAATGGGGAACCTAGATGTGTTAGCATCGAATGCTGCTAATTATGAGAATTTGGATGAGTTCTTGGCGGATGCGAGTCTGATGTCAGCAGCGGATGAGGCATCGGGGAAAAATACGGTGACTTTGATGACTTTACATGCAGCTAAGGGATTGGAATTTCCGGTAGTGTTTATTGTGGGGATGGAAGAGGGACTTTTCCCGATGGCACGTGCGAGTGAGGATGAGGCGGAGCTAGAAGAGGAGAGGCGATTAGCTTATGTGGGGATGACACGGGCGATGCGGAGGCTGTTTTTGACTTATGCGGGGTCGCGTTACTCGTACGGGTCACGGAATTATAATATGCCATCGAGATTTTTGATGGAGCTGGGGTATAATCCGTACGGGTCGGGTGGATATAAGGATCAGGATGGAGATGGGTTTAGAGATTTTGATGGGTTTGGCGAGTCGGATTTTGATCCGTTTCCGGACGAGGGGCCGGTATACTACTAGACATAATTGTAGCTGAAGAATGATTCGAGTTATGGTATAATTTTAGTATGAGGATGAAAAAGCTTAAATACGGGATTATAACTTTGGCGGCATTGCTGCTGTGTTTGATAATACCGGTGGTCAGCGTTAATGCACTTACTCAGCAGCAATTGTACAATTTTTCGCAGAACAACATTATGTTTTATCTGCCTAGCGATAAATGTGAGGGTACAGTCAAGTTTAGTGGAGATGAGCTAACGTGGGAGGATTTAAATCCGCTTGAGGGTAATGATCGATTAAAGCTTATGGTAGAAACGTACGGTGAGTATGCGATGCAACTGCAGAAATACTATGGTATACCGTGGGAGATGCCATTTGCGCAGATGGTGTTTGAGTCACAGGTTGGAGCCGATCATAATAATAGTGTTTCTTATGAAGTGGAAAAGGCCGGCTATTATAATATGCTTGGTTTAACTGGCGGCAATGGCGTGGATCACTATAAATCTCAGAGTTATCCTGGATATGAAACGATAGATAGTTTGGGTGATTTTCATAATTTTGCTGGATATGACAGTATTTCTAAGATGTTGCTTGGTTATACAATTTATCATGTTCGAAATGGCAATATGCCAGATGAGGCATACGATAAGGGATTAAAGATGCTGTCCCCAAATGATTATAGGCTAAAGGAAGCAATCCCGGCCTTGATGTATTCTTATTGTCCTGGTGGCTGCTATCAGAATGAAATTTGGAGCATAATACGCAGTGGCGATACGTCCTGGACTGGATTACTTGATGTTGTAAAAGAGAAGGGCTGGAAAAACTCGGAAGAATTGGCTAAAGAATGGAATATCCAGCCAGGTGGGATTGCGACGGAGAAGTGGGGGTGGGGCGACATTCGTGAGCAAATTTGGGAGGAGTATGGTGAAAATGGTTTACCGACAGATGCGGCGACGAAATTCGGGGCTGCGGTGTCGACGTTGCAGTCTGGTAAGGTGCTGGCTGCGAGCGGAGATGCGGTGCTTCATTCGCCGACTAATGATTGGTTAGACGGTGCGGGGTTGGAGGGGTATATCAAAGACGAAGTTGATTTAAATGCATCGATTGATAATTCTGCTGTAGTGAACGGTAAATATGCAAGTTATGCGGCGGATGCCGGGAACGGTTCTGGACTGCCGGGCTTTATTATCTTACATTTGACGGCGGCGGATAATTTTGGAGCAAGAAGCTGGGAGAACTTTTGTGGAGGTAATTTCTACTGTCCGCCACATTTTACGATTGATGTAGGGAAGCGAGAGATATTTCAACATTTCCCATTGTCTAGTCCATCTGCGGCGGTGAGCAATCGGGATGATGGTGTGATTTCGGATAAGTATGGTATACAGGTGGAGATTGTGGGGCATGGTGGAGATTCTGGGCAAACATGTGTAGAAGGGGCTTGCGGCACGAGATACTTGTATACGAATTTCTCAGATGATGACTGGGAATATGTGGCGAAGTTACTCATCGCGATTAGTAATGAAACTGGTATTCCTTTGACTTCATCGGTGACCTGGGCCAATACCACTAGCGAGGCTGCGAGCCTGATGTTATCTGTTAGTGATCTGAAGTCGTATATTGGAGTCTTAGGGCATACTCATGTTAATGGCAAATGGGACCCATTATCGGCTTGGCAATATATCGAAAAGGCTCTCGGTCGGTTAGGGTATGCATATAGTAAATCTGGCTTTAGCACATGTAAGAATCCTAATAGGAGGGGGACTTGCTATTCACTCTCGAGTGGGGATGGTGGTTGTACGAAGGATGGATATACTTATTACTGGCAAGGTGGTCCGTCGTGGGGTGGAGAAAACATAGTGTCTTGTGAAACTATCGCTGGTGGTGGATGCGGGTATACGGCCGTAGCAATGGTAGTAACAGCGCTGACTGGTAAACAGGTGACACCACTTGATACGGTGGGGATTGCGCAGAAGGTTAGTGGCCATGCATTTTATAGCTGTGGTCAAGGTGGTGAGTCGGGATTAGTGGCGGGGATAATTGAAAATGGTAATTTCGGACTTAAGGTCGAAGGCCATTATGGCAACGAAGCGTTTACTGAAGGGATAATAAGTCCGATGCTTAGGGAAGGTAAGATGATTATTATGTCGGTCGGAGCAGAGACGACAGCTGGCCAAAGTTTTACTAGCGGGGCGCACTGGATTGCAATTCGTGGCATAACTGAGGATGGTAAGTGGAAGATATTTAGTAGTAGCCCAAGGCCGTCTAGCGAAGTAAACGACATGGAATTCGAGCCGTCACAAATAGTTACTGCGCACGTAAACCATAGGGAGTATTGGTATGTCGTTTCAAAATAGAGATAGTGGGAAATATAAGGTATTGGAATTTATCAAGTCACCTCTGGGTGCGATTCTTACGCTAGGTATCGTAGTGCTCCTGGCTTTATTGATTGCGGTTACGGTGATGAAGGTTAGTGAGGGTTCGGTGAATAATGACTACTATTGGTATTCGGAAGTGGATCCGGCTTCAGGGACAGAAGTTTGGTTTGGCTCGCCGACCGGTGGTGATGGGGCGGATGAGGTTACTTATGCGGGGTTTGATACTGTCCTAGATGGTGGTGTGACACCAGAGCAGTATTTGGTGTTTCGCGATGCGGTTAAGAAATATGCAGAATTAAATGATATAGAGCTGAAGCGCATTAGTTATGTAAAGGATAGCTATAAACTCCAAGCTTCTTATGTGTTTAAATTTGACATAGTATTAAATATAGATGAGATTAAACTTGGGGTGGTTATCGATTCTTCGGCTGGGTGGAAAAACATTGATGGTATGTTTGTGAAACTGTTTAATGATGGTGGGGAAGAAGTGTTTCGATTAAATATTGATAGTAATAATATATGTGATTATGTGACGTCGTGTACGATTGTCGATGATGATGCTTAAAGCATTAAATGCGTGTGTTTAAAAGAAATGTTGTAAAACTTATAGAGAGATCTTTAAGAAGCATAGAGAGAATTTTATAAAAAATACTTGATTTTTTTAAAAAATTAGTCTATGATAAGCATAAGAATAAAATCTAGAAAGGATTTATCTATGACAAAAGAAAATATAAAATCTAAAAAAGGCTTTACCATCATCGAAGTCGTGCTTGTGCTTGCTATCGCAGGTCTTATCTTCTTGATGGTGTTCGTCGCGCTTCCTGCTTTGCAGCGTTCGCAACGTGATACGGCCCGTCGTAATGACATGTCTCGTGTCGATACGTCACTTGTACAATGGCAAACTAACCATAGTACCCAGGATAATAATTTGCCGAATGTCGGTGATGATGCAGATACGTGGGAAGGTAAAGATGTTTTGCCGAGCGGTACTGAGACGTGTGGTGTTGCGTGCCAGTTCGTGCGTGATTATATGAATTCTGGTTCTGCGGATACAGAAAAGAGGAATGAGTTTCAAGATCCAAACGGTGTCCCGTATAGTGTGACCATTACACCAAACTGGCAGGTCAAAGGTAGTCTTGTTTCTAAACAAACTACTCGTACGGTTAATGGCAAGACTGCTACGAGTAATTTGACTGGTGATGAGACTAATGGCTATACGATTACTGGTGACGATCCATTTTCGGCTTATGTAGTATATATCGTTCCTGGTGGTAAGTGTGATGGTGATGTGGTGAAGAAAACAGAAAAACGTCACTTTGCGGTTCTCTATCGTCTTGAAGGTGCAGGTACTTACTGTATCGATGATCAGTAGAATTAGCTAATAAAAAATCGTCTCCAACGGAGACGATTTTTTATTGACAAGTAATCATAAGCGTAGTATACTCTTGGTAGAGAAAGTCATACAAAAATGAAAAGTTATAACTTAGCTAGAACAGTATTTACTTTAGGGAGCCTTTTTGTGCTACCCATATTATTTTCGCATAGTAGTTATGCAGAGCATACTATTAGCATTACTACTTCGGGACTTGAAACTGTTAATGTGATAACCTCAGACGATGGTGTCTCGATCGCTGAGACGGAACTAAATATTACTACGACTTGTAAATCCGGTTACAATCTTTTCTTGTCATCGACTGTTGACGATAATAATTTGTATCTAGATGGTGATTCGGATTATGATAATCCGAACGAATATTTCACGCCTTCGGATGGAGTGACTAGTCTTGCTCTTGCAAGTAATGCGTGGGGATACTATTACTCAGGTGAAAATGTTGCCCCTAGTAATAGTAGCGTTTTTTCAGCTGTGCCAGTAGTGGGAAATTTTGCGACGATAAGGAACGATTCTGAAACCGCAAGCATTGGGGCGATTAATGATACCTTTTCGCTATATTATGGTATAAAGGCTTCCGATGATTTGATTCCAGGGTATTATTCGATGAAAAGAGACGAGAATGAGGAGCTTGGAAAAGTTGTATATTTTGCAACATTGTCTGAAGATTGCTTTAGATATACTGTAGAATACAATCCGACTGGTACTAATTTGGGTATACCTATAACTGGAACCGGAAATGTGTTGAGTCAGTATATTGCTGAAGGCATGACTGATAATTTAACTGCAGATGTATATGGCAATCCCGTAATTGATGATGTGACTTATTATTTTATAGGATGGAATACGGCTCAGGATGGAAGTGGTATCAGCTATGTGAGTGAACAACAAGTGACTGATTTGGTTCCGGCCGGTGAATCAATTACATTGTATGCACAGTGGTCAGATTGTTTGTCTGGTTATATTTGTTATCATAAGAACAGTAATGGGGTTGAAGGTAGTATGGGGAAACAGACAGTCTTGTCCAGCGATACTACTGCAATTCTACTTGCTTCGAATTATTCACGTAGTGGATATGGGTTTGCTGGTTGGAGTACAGCCCGTGACTATAGTGACATTATTTACGGTCCAAATGAGACAATTAGTTTCTCAGCTGGACAGTACACAGATGGTAATACGGGGCTCTCGCTCTATGCTACGTGGATAGAATCAGCTGGGAATATTCAAAATTGGAATAGTTGCAGTGAGCTCTCGCCTGTTTCTTATGACAATACGAATGGCGTGTTAAATGCAGACTTGTCAAGCATTGTTGCTCTTACTGATTTACGGGACAACCAGACGTATGCGGTGGCTAGATTGGCTGATGGAAACTGCTGGATGATTGAAAATCTTCGTTTATCATCGGAATATACTACAACAGAGTCGTCTTCAGTTTTATCTCAGGGATATGGTCAGAGCGAAATCTACGGTGATTTTGTCGGCCTTGCTAATTCCGAATCAAATTATTTTTCAGACAACTCTAATTCAAATAGTAAATATGGAATTAATGATAGTAGTGTAGATATCAATTCTTTAGATTATCCGAATTATCGTCTTCCTCGTTATAATAATACAAATACGAATAGCAGGGGTGATTATCCGAGTACTGATAATGCAAATCTGTTTAGCTATGGGAATTATTATAATTGGTCTGCAGCGATGGCTAATACTAAATACTATAAATCTGGGTTTATAGATAATGATCAAGAGGCGGACAAATCAAACATAGCTAATACTTCTCTTTGTCCTTCTGGTTGGAGACTGCCTTATGGCTCTAGTGTAAATAATGGTCCTTATAGTGGGAATATGGCTATACTTGATATAAGTATGGGCGGAACTGGTTTACCAGATAGTGCAAATAGTGTAACTAAGAAATCGATGTCTGATTATTGGCGTAGATTCCCGAATAACTTAGTTCTTTCTGGCGATATTACTGGTTCTTCGATTAGTATTCGTGGGATTAATGGATACTTGTGGACAACTACTGCTTCTGGATACAATAAATCATATGGATTTAGTATAGGTGTATCTTATGTAAATCCGGGAATTAATACTTACGAAAAATATTATGGATTTTCTGTACGTTGTATGGTCGATAATTAGATTTAATTAATTGATGAGAATATGATATAATACAAATAGTGTCTGGGTGTAGCACAGTTGGTAGCGCGCGACTTTTGGGAAGTCGAGGTCGCAGGTTCAAGTCCTGTCACCCAGACCATTTTTTGTTTCATAAATTATCCTATTATGGTAAAATAAAAAGAGTAAGGAGAAAAAAGT
>JAZRDA010000031.1:0-5524 GCA_045660085.1 Candidatus Nanosyncoccus sp. | reverse complement strand
GGTCGGCGAGCAGCAACAACAACTCTTACTACCTGTACCTGTACTCTATGCGCTTGAGCCCGTCCAACGACGGTTATAAGTACAGCGGATTTAGTGTCCGTTGCTTGGTAGGTAGCTAGTTCGTTTAGCGTTCTACCTACCAAGCAGAGGAATAGCTCAAAAGTTATTTCTGCTTCCTCCCCGCGCTTGCCTCAGCGACCCGGAGAGGGAATAAGACTAGGACTTGCAGAAAAAACCTCTATTAAAATATAATGAATATGAGTTTGGTTTTTAGTTTAAGTACGAATTGTAGATGTAGATTACATCCTATCGATGGCTTTGACGAGGTAGAGGAGGGCGTTGGCGCGGGCGGTCTCGTCGGGGATTTCGCGGGCGGCGTGATAGGCGGGATCTAAGATAGTGTAGTCCTTAAGATCTTCGAAGATATCACGGTAAAGATTGAATTTCTCAGTGCTATCCATATTTAGCCTATCTAGTAATGGTAGGAGATCACGTAGGGCAGCTTTCTTAACCTCACCAGTGCTGAGTAAGCTGGGTGCTGATTCAAATGAGGGCTGAATGGAAATTGGTGCAGAAGCAGGAGCTTCGACGGCGACTTCGGTGACAGATTCGGCAACAGGTGGCATAGGCATGTCGGCAGGCGCTTCGGCAGGCATTGGGATGTCTAGTTCTGGAATGTTGACACTTTCGAGTGGGGCAATCGGCTCTGGGGCCGGGGCGACTGCTTCGACCTTGGGCTCTGGGAAAGGACCGACCGGTTCACCAAGCTCGCCGGTATCGCCTTCAGGAACTGAAGATGGAGCAGCCACAGGATCAGAAAAAACAGGATCTATGTTAGTTTTAGTTGTGATATCGTCGATTGCTTTTTGTAGATCGTCGTCTACGGTTACTTGATTTTGGTCCATTTTGCCCACCTTTTATTATTAATACTTATGGTTATTATAGCACAGATTTCTAAATGCGCAAGAAGTTTACGATTTTATCGAGAAAATCTAGCTTGACTTCTTCCATCGGGAGGTGACTGCCGAGAAGATCAACAATCTGCTCGCCGTTACTCTCGGGGAAATATACCTTCGTGCTGAGTGAGAAGCGCTTCTTGGGAATTAGGACGGCGGAGAAATGCGAACCTTCTTTCAGAATGCCGAAAGCCTTGTAGTTCTCGTAAGGATGATCGAGACTACCTTCGAGGAGGCCTTTGTTTGAGAGAGTATAATTAATCTTGCGTGGTGGCCTAAAGGTAGTTACGAGAATAGTGATTGCGCTTAGAATAACTAAAATTAGGAAGGTCCACCATTTAAGGAAAAATGCCAATACGCAAAGGGCGGCTGTAACAACGAATAAACCAATGTACCACCAAGTGTTGCGACCCGGAACGATGTATTCTTCGGCTTGCCAGCTGATTTCAGTATCATTTCTTGCCATAAGTTTATTGTATCATATAATGTCAAAAATTATTATAGAAGTTATTACATAATTCATTATATCTCAGGAGCTTCGCGATGTGATAATAAATTTTATCACATCGCTCCGCCTCTACAGCGGCAAAATGTAAAATTTTGCCTTTATGTCCCTCGATATTAATGAATTATGTAATAACTTCGTAATATTTGGCGGAGGGTGAGGGATAGATAATCCTCTCACCCTCAAGGCGTGCAAAAATTATTAAGAATTCAAACTGCAAAGCAGTTTTTTATAATAGGGTATAATTCTAAAAAACGAGCAAGCTCGTTTTTCATCATCATCCCCTATTATAAAAACTTCGCTAACGCGAAGTTTGAATTCTGATTCTTGGCGGAGGGTGAGGGATTCGAACCCTCGCTCCAGGTTGCCCCAGACTAACTCGTTAGCAATGAGTCCCCTTCGACCACTTGGGTAACCCTCCGAATTTACTACTATTTCCAAGTAAATTTTTAAAATTACAGGGAAGGATAATAGTTACTTCTACATTGTATCATATATTTTCTTTTTTGGTGGAATATGGTACAATGTAGTTATGAAAAAGACAATTAGATTATTTTTACCAGTAATATTAATGGGGATTATAGCAATAGTGGGAGCCGGTTCGGTTTCGGCAATGACATTGCAGGAAGGCGCAGAGGCTGCCAAGTGTGATGGTTGTCCGGCGGATTTGTTCGGTGACACTGGTATTTTCAAGCAGGTGACGAATGTTATTTTGTACATTGTTGGTATTATTGCGGTGATTATGCTTATTATCGGTGGTATTAGATATGTGGTGTCAGGTGGTGATTCGAAGAAAGTGACTGATGCGAAGAATACCATACTCTATGCGATTATCGGGCTTGTGATTGCGTTCCTCGCGTTTGCGATTGTGAACTTCGTAATTTCGGCTTTGCCGTCATCGACTAACCCGGCGAAGGCGGAAGAGGAAACTGCGCTTCTATTGCAAAATACTCAGGGATAGGATTGCTAGGATTATCTTGTTAATGCCGGCTGTTTGAAGGATTTTGGTCGCGGCTCTTAGACTAGCTCCGGTGGTCCAGACGTCATCTAAGAGAATATAGGTGACGTCTTTTTGTGGTTTAATCTTTGGATTAAGGATATAGGCGCTGGCGGCCTGAGCGATTCTTTGTTGATGACTGGCGCCGACCTGGACTAGATTATTGTTGCGAAGGAGGAGCCTCTCGACCTTGTAAGCTGGGCGGTAATGGGTGAGTTTCTTGGCGACGAGATAGGTGTGGTCTAGGCCGCGGGTGCGAATGTGTCGGCCGATGGTGGGGAGGGGAACGACGATGACTTCGCCGGGTAGTTCTTCGGGTAATCTGTGGTGTAGCATTTCGGCTAGAGGTTCTGCCAGGGAGCGGACGGAATGATATTTATAGTCGTGAATGATGGCATCTAGTAGGTCGGAGCGTTTGCCGATGATAAAGGTAGGAGGAAGGGGCGTGGTGGATTCTTTGTATGAGGTTGTAATGGAATGATTATCAGATGGGGTCGTAGTGCTCTGGTTCTTGGTACAGTGTGAGCAGGTGCCGGTGGGGTTGTCGTGCTTACAGATAGGGCAGAGGTTGCGGTTGGTGCTTAGAATGTAATTTTTACAACGGTCGCAAATTGGCTTCCCGATAAGCCCGCAACCCCTACAGTAGTGGGGTGCTAGTAGATCAAGGAGGGTAGGAAATGTTGTGTTTTTTACAATATTTGGCATGATTCTCTTGATTTTACTATGGAACTGATATATAATAAAGCATAACAATATAAGTGGAGGAAATATGGCTCGTACAAATAGTGACGATTTGCTAATGGAAGATGATTTAGCAGCAGCGTTCCTAGGTAGTGACGATGAACTCGTTGCTCCGACTGAGGCTGAGAAGCCTGCCATGGAGACTGCAGAAGAACCATCCCAAGAAGAAGTTAGCGAACCGGTCGAAGATGAGTGGGAAAATACCGACGACTTTCCTGGACAGCTCGCTGTAGATGTCTACGAAACCGCCGATAAGTTAGTAGTAAAAGCTCGAACCGCTGGCATCTCAAAGTCTGATCTCGATGTCAGTATTTCTGACAATATTCTGACGATTTCCGGAGTTTTGTCGGGGGGTGAGGATGAACAGACTACTAGATGGCACATTCAGGAATGTTACTGGGGCGAGTTCTCGCGAACGATTGCTCTGCCTGTGCAGGTACGTGAAGATGAAGATAGCGTAAAAGCTGAACTAAAAGACGGAGTACTGACGATTACTTTTGAGAAGGAAAAGACCGAACAGCCGAAGAAGATTGCGATACAGTAATAAGATTGATGTTGCCGAAATGAAAGCGCCTCCTAGCAGGGCGCTTTTTATGGACATGATGATTAGGTATTAAACAAAATACCCCCTTAAAGGGGGTATATAGATTTTCGTTAAATTATTGTCCAAGTATACTGCCGATGACCCAGTTGACTAGAGCAAAGGCTAGCACGCAGACCACTAAGCCAATGAGGCCGTACAGGATGGTATCTTTAGCCTTCTTGACTTTAGCTGCATCGCCAGAAGAGGTCATGTAATTGATGCCGCCAATAATCATGATGACTACACAGACGAGACCAAGTACGCCGATGATGGCATTGATGATATTGGTAACGTCGCTTTTTAGTGCTTCTCCTTTGCCGCCGCCAATTTTATCACCACTGCCGTCGATTGATACTCCAGTTGCGAATTTGTTTAATAGCTCTTTCATGGTTTATTCCTTTTCTTATTGTTAATTCAAGATATAGAATAGTATTATACTTGTGCTAGTATACTGCCAATGACCCAGTTGACTAGAGCAAAGGCTAGTACACAGACGACCAAGCCAATTAGGCCGTATAAAATAGTATCTTTAGCTTTCTTAACCTTGCCGGCATCGCCAGAAGAGGTCATGTAATTGATGCCGCCAATAATCATGATGACTACACAGACGAGACCAAGCACGCCGATGACGGCATTGATGATAGAGGTAACATCTTTAACTAGGTCATCATTGGCTGCATTGTCGCCTACTTTGGTCACAGTTTCTCCTGTGGCAGCTATTTGATAAAAGATTTCTTTCATTTCTTCCTTCCTTTATTATATTAACTATTTTTGTCCAAGTATACTGCCAATAACCCAGTTGACTAGAGCAAAGGCCAGTACGCAGACTACTAAGCCGATGAGACCATAAAGGATGGTGTCTTTGGCTTTCTTAACCTTGCCAGCATCGCCAGATGAGGTCATGTAATTGATGCCGCCAATAATCATGATGACTACACAGACGAGACCAAGCACGCCGATGACGGCATTGATGATACTGGTAACGTCGACGACTAGGCTGTTTTCCTTGTCGCCAACCTTTTCTGGTAGCTTTGTTGTTGGCAGGTTTGGATCTGCTGCGATTTTTGTGATAATGTCTTTCATTGTTGTCCTTTTGCTTTATTTAATTATATTTTATAACTTTTTCAGAAAAGAAGCAATATTATTGATTATTGTTTCAATATGCTGCCAATAACCCAGTTTACGATGGCGAAGGCGAGAGTGCAAACGACTATGCCGATGGTGGCGTAGAGAATGGTCTTCTTGGCTTTTTCGACCTTGGCGCCATCGCCGGAGGATGTCATGTAGTCAATGCCGCCAATGATGACGAAGATGACTGCAACTAGGCCAGATACTCCAATGATGGAGTTAAGGATGGCGGTAATGACAGGCACAAGGTTGTCTTCTTCCTCTGAGCCTTCGCAGCCACAGGCGGCTTTGACACTCGAGGGGTAATTACCACTACAGACCTCGGGAGAGCAATTATCGCCTTCGGCGAAGGCTGGGGCCACAGAGATGGCTGGTATGAATGCAAAGAAGGCGGCTAAAATAATTGATATGATTTTATGTTTCATGGTACTCCTTTATGATTGATATTTGATTTGTATCCAAATACGCCGTATTATTGGCGCTATTGATAATATTCGATGCGAAGATGACAATAAGCTCAGCTAGGGTGACAATAATCATGCCAATAAGAGCATAAGTAATGATCTGCTTGGCAGTCTGAACTTTATTAGCATCACCACGAGACATGGTATAGG
>JAZRDA010000030.1:0-4859 GCA_045660085.1 Candidatus Nanosyncoccus sp. | reverse complement strand
GTTGGACTCTGCCATACTCTACTTGGAATGATAACCTACAAAGCGAAGGTGATTTTGCCGACCTATGGACTGAATATGGCTGGACAGATAATGATGGTTTTAACGATATATCTACTATCTGGTCAGCTCCGCTCTACTTCACCCCCGCCGGCTACTTCGGCGGTAGTCTCGGGAATGTCGGGGACGACGGCTACTTCTGGTCGTCTGTTGCGGACGGTGGCGACGGCGTCGGGGGCGCGTACTTCAACGTGGATGGCTACGCCAACCCAGCAGTCGGCTCCTATCGCGGCGGCGGCAATTCCGTCCGATGCTTGCTCCGCTAGTTTCAGGTTCCCTCCCTCCAGCCTTTCCTAAAACAGAAGCACAAACGAAGTGTCTATGGAGTGAAAAACTGGTAGAAACTATAGAAGAGAATTTATGATATGGAACTTGGTTTTTAAATTGGAATCTAAGTACGATTATTTGCATTTTTGTGGAAAGTTTGGTATAATAGAGATATCAGTTAATTACTTGTAATAAAAAGGAAAATATGAATTTAAAGGAAGAGGAGCGGCGTGCCCGGCTCTTAAAGTCGAGAGCGGAGAGGCTGCCAGGAATAAAAAAACAGTTTGAAGAGGCCCAGGAGCGGAGAGCTCAAGGTGTTTCTAATCTTGACAAGTTTGAGGCGGTACAGGACCGAAATTTTAACTCCAATTTTGCCCCTGGAGGCAAGGATGCGAAATTGGTGGGTAGGAAGCCAGGTCGAGTGGTAGGCTCCGGAAAAGGGGTGAAAAATACCACTAGTGGCAAAAATGCTACTAAGAAGACCACGAAATCAGCCAAATCGGCTAAATCGACCAAATCAGCCCAGAAGACTGTTTCTACGGCTAAGGTCCAGGCCAAGCTAGAGGCGGAACAGAGGAAAGTGAACCTATCGGTGTCGACCAAGAAGGGTGACATGGTACATCATCAGAGAATGCTATCTCAGGATGTAAATGCGCAAGCGACCCAGCATATTATAGGGATACCAGTGAATAAATCGCGTTATAACGGTTACAATGGCGAACAGATGACGAATGCGAAATTGAAGCAGATTCGACCGGATCCGGAAGCGGTGAGAATTATTCCGATTGGTGGGGTAGGGGAATTTGGAATTGGTAAGAACATGACCATTATCGAATATAAATCAGAGATGATAGTGGTAGACATGGGGGTGCTGTTTGCGGGCGAGGATTACCCTGGCGTGAATTATATGATTCCGGATATTAAATATCTGGAGGATAATCTTCCGAAGGTGAAGGCGATTCTCTTTACTCATGCCCATCTTGATCATATTGGGGCGTGTCGGCATTTGCTGCCAAAATTCGGTAATTACGTGCCGATTTATGGGACGGATTTTACGATTGGGATGATTAAGAAGCAGTTATCTGAGCTAGACGAAGAGCCGGATTTGAATTATCAGGTGGTGGATCCGTTTAAGCATGAAAAATACCAAGTTTCGGAGCATTTCAGTGTGGAGTTCATTCATACTCTGCATTCGATTCCTGGTAATACGGCGATTGTGATAAGGACGCCGAACGGCTTGATTTATATGTCGGGCGACTGGAGAGCAGAGGCGAATCCGATGGGGATTCAGACGGATTATGAGAGGATCGACGAGATTGTGGCGAAGGAGGGGATCGATTTGATGCTAAATGAGTCGACAAATATTGACTCACCGGGGAAGCATCCGCACTCGGAATATGATGTAGGTGAGAATCTCGGTAAAGTGATGGATCATTATGCGAACGGACGAGTGATTATTTCGTGCTTTTCGTCGCAGATTTCGCGAATTGAGCTGGTTTTGAAGGAGGCGGCGGCCAGGGGGCGCAAGGTGGCCTTCTCGGGATTTTCGATGATTAATAACGTGGAGGTGGCGCTGCGTTCGAAATCGATCAAGGTGCCGAAAGACACTATTGTAAAGATGGAAGATATTGTTAAACTGCCGGATGAGAAGGTGTGCATAGTATGTACCGGTTCGCAGGGTGAGCTAAATGCGGTGCTAAATCGGATGGTGACGGGAGCGCATAAATTTATCAAGATTAAGGCTTCGGATACGATTGTGTTTTCGTCGAACCCGATCCCTGGTAACGAGCCGCATGTGGTTTCTACAGTGGATGGGTTGCTGCGTGAAGGTGCCCAGGTAATCCAAAACGGCAAGACACATCTGACTAATATTGGGCCTTTGCATTTGTCGGGCCATGCTTACTATGAAGATCACGTGGAATTTGTGACGAGGCTTCACCCGACGAATTATCTGCCGTATCACGGTGAGTTTTACATGCTTCAGCATAATGCGGAAATGGCAGAGAATGTGCTGGGGATTCCGCATGATAGGATTTTGATATCGGATGACGGCGACATCGTGGAGCTAATGCCGGACAAGACGATTCGCAAAGCGGGGCGGATTCATGTGGGGAATAAGCTGTTCGATGATGCGGATCAGCCGGTACACGAGGCAGTGATAAAGGATAGGATTCATATTTCCAGAGAAGGGATTTTCGTGATAGTGCTGACACTGTCTAAGAAGACGGGACACCTGATGAAAACTCCAGACATCGTGTCGCGAGCGTTTATTTACCTGGACAATTCGGAAGAATTAATCGGTAAAATTCGGCATTATTTGCGCCAAAAGACCGATAAATCCATTTCGACCGATCCGGAGATGAAGGTGCTAAAGGAAGAAATTAAGGAAGACATTACGCATATTCTATACGATGCGACTGGGCATACGCCGATTGTGATACCGGTGATAAACAAAGTATAGAATATTGTCTGATTGTTTTGCTAAAATCACTATTGCTTAATATTACCAGGAGCGGAGTAGGGGGATTTATTGAGATGAAAACAGTTATGTATGGATTGATAATTATTAGGGGTTGTAATTTGTAACAGAATGTACTTAGATAATGGTGGGTTAATTCTGGTAGATAATGGGGTTTGGCGATCCACAGCAAGAATCGTGAAGGTTCGTGCGGGTGTGGAGCTTCATTAAAAAGCTATTCTAGATGTGCTAGGAGTTCGGAAAGGAGGAAGATGAGTATTAGGCTTTCGCTTTGGCGGATGCAGATTACTGTGGATTTTTCTTTGAAGAAAAGAAGCCGGAGAAAAAAGTTAATCCGCGGATAACGGATTAACCACAACCCACAGGATATAGTTTCTAGGGCTATATCCCTTATGATTTGATCATAACACTTTGAACGATATTTTGTCAAGACCACCAAACGGGGTATTGCAACTATTAAACATGACATTGCATGTGAAATAGTTTATCTGTGGGTAATGGAGGAATCTTATTATGGTATAATTGTAGAAAAGGAGATAGGATGTATGATATTGTGATTATCGGTGCGGGGATAGCGGGGCTGACAGCGGCGATATATGGTGCGCGAGCCGGGAGGAAGGTTCTGGTAATTGAATCTGGGCTTACTGGTGGACAGATTGTAAGTTCGCTCGTCGTAGAAAATTGGCCTGGCTACGAAAAGATTTTAGGCAGGGAATTGATGGATAAAATATATCACCAGGCGAATAATTTTGGCGCAGAAATTAGGAATGAAGAGGTGATTTCGGTAGCTAAAGTGAGCAACGAGGGTGGTAATGAGCATTTTAGGGTAAAAACTGACGAAGGTGAATATTCGTGTGGTGCGATAATTATTGCGACAGGGACCGAGCCGAGAAAGCTGAGCAAGAAACAGGCAAAGGATGCTGGGGGGAGGCCGGTTTCGTACTGTGCGACCTGTGATGGTGCTTTATATAAAGGCCAGCCAGTGGTGGTAGTAGGCAGCGGGAATACGGCAAAACACGAGATTAAGTATCTGGAAGGGATTTGTACGAAGGTTTATCATATTCATCACAATGATCCGATTCCGCAGGATGCGAAAGCGATTTTCGTGGCGATTGGACGGGTGCCGGTGACTGGAGCATTTACTGATTTAGTGGAGCTAGATTCAAATGGATATGTGGTGGCAGGAGAGGATTGTAAGACTTCTTGTCCTGGCGTGATGGTGGCAGGGGATTGTCGTACGAAGTCGGTGCGGCAATTGGTGACGGCGGCGGCAGACGGTGCGGTTGCGGTAGAGATGGCGATAGAGTATTTGGGTAGATAAGATGGCGGATCGGGAATCTGAAGAGTGGGCGGAGAAATCCAAGCGAATCGAGGTAGAGCGGATGAAAGCGGCGCGGGCTTTGATGGAGGAGAAGCCGGAGCGGACGAATTTGGCCTTCCTAAATCCGTCGAATACTAAGACTAAAGGCTGGTCGCGAGATCCGAATGTGATACTAGCTAGTATTGAGCGAATGGGGAATCGGTCGCTGGTTTTTGCGATTTGTGGGGTGGTGCTAAGTATTCTTGGCCGCGTGGGTGGAATGGTGGCTTCGCTCAATAATTTGGGATTAGCTGGCATGGCGATTGACAGTTTGCCGAGTTTGATTGGGTTTTTAGGTATGGGGATTGGCGTGATTATGGCTATAATAGTGATTTCGTGTGAGATTCTTTATAAGATTAGGCTTGGGCGTAAAATTACGGCGGTGATGTGGACATCGATTGCGACGATTGTCGTGGTGGGGTTATATTTCGTATTGTCGTTTGTTATTGTTATGTAGTTTTCCACAACCTTTCTATTGACATTTAACCACAAACACTATAATATATAGGTAGGTAAAGGTCATATATTAACAAACAGGTGTTTTAATGCAAAAAATTTTGAAAACAAAACTGAGTTTAGTTTCATGCCTTTCTGGGGCTAGTGTTTTGTTTCTTGGTCTTAGTACTATCGCTGGCCTTAATTCTTCTCCCGCCTCCGCCTACACCGCTTCTATCACTACCTCCAGTTCTATTACTC
>JAZRDA010000029.1:0-7923 GCA_045660085.1 Candidatus Nanosyncoccus sp. | reverse complement strand
GCTCACGGATTTTTATGATCAACTGAAATCGGCGACGAGTGGATACGCTTCGTTTAACTATGAACTGGATGGATATCGGTCGGAAGATTTAGTGCGAGTGGATTTCCTAGTAGGTGGACATAAAATGGATGCGCTGTCGGTGATGGCGCATAGAAGTGAGGCAGAGGGAATTGGGCGAGAGGTGACGAAGAAGCTAAAGGAAGTAATCCCGCGACAGAATTATGAAGTGGCACTTCAGGCGGCGATTGGGGCGAGAATTATTGCGCGCGAGACGATTGGAGCATATCGCAAGGATGTAACAGTGAAGATTCATACTGGCGATAGGGATAGGAAGGCGAAATTACTTGAAAAGCAGAAGCGGGGCAAGGCGCGGATGAAGAGATTTGGTAAAATTGATATTCCATCGGAAGCGTTTACTGTGATGTTGAAACGCGAAGAGTGATGCACTGATTTAAATTCAAAACCAATTCGAGCGAAATATTAATCGTCAAAATGATGTGTTATAATCGTAATATGATAAAGAAAGCAATGATACTATTTGTATGTGTCCTGCTTAGCTGTTTGGCTTTGCCGGTGTCGGCGCTTTCGGAAACACAAGAAGCGGCCATTGTCAAAAAATGCGATTCGATTCAGGAAAAGCTTAAACTGGTGCAGAAGAAGGATGCGAGAGTTCGGGTGTATCTAGGTGCACTATACGAGAAGATTTTGACTAAATATATAGTGCCATTAAATGTGAGATTGGTCGAAAATAGTGTAACAAATGTTTCATTAATTGAAAATCAGAATAGTTTTGCGGAGGCTAGGATTGGTTTTATGAATGATTTTGTGTATTATCAAAGAAGTTTGGAAGAGCTAGTGGCGACGAATTGTGAAACGAATCCGCAAGATTTTTATCAGAAGCTGGAGCAAGTAAGGACTAAACGCGAGAAAATGACGAAGGATGTGGCTGAACTGTCGGAGCTGCTAACGAAACAGAAGTCTTTAGTTTCAGAGCTGAAAGGGAGTTTGTAGATGAATCCGGATAATGATAAAAAGGAATCGAAAGGAGCGCGCAATATAGTAATAATGGGACTCGCTGCGATTGTGATTGCGCTTCTGACGACGGGAGTGTCTTTGGCGATTTATCATAATTCTGGAGACATTTATCTAGATAGGTCAAGGCCGGGGTTCTTGCCGGACAAGGAAGAGATTGAAGATAGTACTAGCAAGCAGGACTCGGATTACGAACTAGAAAAAAGCGGACCGATTACTGAGCAAATCCTGGAGGAGTATTTGGAGAGTTTTGAAATTGAAGATGATAAAGTAAAAGTTTATAATGATTCGTTTGATGTTAATGCTTTGTCTGATGAAAAGTTAGGGATTGGAACAGAGGAATAATGAAGCTTAAGAGTTTACTTGATTTTTTAAAAAAAAGGCTTATACTTAGGTAAGAATATGAAGAAGAAACGAATAAAGGAAGCTAGGATGTTTGGTGGGATAGCCCTAGTGGCTTTTGCTGCCACGGTTTTCCTTTCAATCTTTTGCTTGTCAAACACTGTAAAAGAAATTTCGGAAGTAGCGATTTCCAAAACCCCTACGGCAATTCTGGCTAGTGCGGGAGTGATGGACGGGCGCAAGATTTCCATTCCAGTACTATATTATGATCAGAAAGCCGATGAGTGTGTAAATATATATGATCTTTCCAAGAAGGCTGAGCTGAAGGCGAGACAATTTGAATGGTCGAGCTGCGAGTATTATAGTAAGGAGATTGAGACTGGACTCGTGGATTTCGAGCTGGATAATCAGTTTATGCCAGTGGCGGTGGGTGGACAATTGTTACCGAATCGTGGGCTGACCGACATGACACGATGGTTCTCAGCTGTGGAAGGCAAGAGCGCTAGTTATGCGGGGACACTGAGTTTCGATTATGATGCAGCGGATGCTACTTTCTCTTTCTACAAGAAGGAGTTTTATCCTCTAGATGAGGCCGAATTTGACCGCGGAGGTGCAGTCAATAAGGATGGTCACAACCATCTCTTTACAATGAGTTTTGCAGCGCCTTTCACGGCGCTTTTTAGCGGTGACGAGTATTTCGAAATTACGGCGGATGATGATAGTTTCGTGTTTGTTGGTAATAAACTGGTGATAGACATGGGAGGAATTCACGATGCAACTACGGGTGCATTTAAGATTCACGAGAACGGTGATATCTATGCTTCAGTGGATGGGATGGATTGGGCTTATACGGGCGTGACGATTGATAAGGATAGCGGTTCAATTGTGCGAATTTTCCATGCGGATAGAGATTCGAGCGATTCGACACTGGGCGTGAAGTTTAGCGGGATGAATTTGACGGTGGTTGATACTAAATTGGCTGATGATGGTTCGGATGGTATAACTGTGGCTTATGACCCAAGTAACCCATCTTATGTGGCGCCGCTAGGGGAAAGTAAAGTGTTTAAGCCAAATGGGGTTAAAGGCTTAATCATAATGGCGACGATTGAGGGTGCGGTGCTGATAGTGTTTACTATATTCATGACCATTATGATAAAGTTCTTATTGAAAGCGAAAAAATAGCATAAGTGTATTATTTGTTTAGATTTGAGGCTATTTTTTCGGCTGGCTAATGTTGGCAGGGCGACCGTAGTCTGGAATGATGATTTGGTGTTGGTTACCGTGATGATCGTAAAGCGGGATATTTAGGTCATGTGAGAGAGTATTTACAATGCTAGCACCAATGCGAAGTCCGGTAAAGGAGCCGGGGCCAGACATGAAGGTAATCTCAGAAAGACTATGCCAATCCTGACCATTTAGCTTAAGCTTGTCGTGAATGAATTCGAGTAGTTTCTCAGCGAGATCATTTGCAAAGGTGTGAGTATATTCGTGGTCGTCAAGCCTTAAGATAGTCTGGTCGGTGGATGTATCTAAATATAGTTTCATGGTATAATATTATATAATGAATATCAAATCTGAACAAGAGATGCTAGAGTATGGGCGTGACTATGCGAAGAGAATCGTGAAGCCGGCCGTGATTGAACTAGTTGGTGATGTGGGGGCTGGGAAAACGACATTCGTGAGAGGATTGGCGGAAGGCTTGGGCGTGAAGGAGCAGGTGACTAGTCCGAGTTTTATGATTTCAAAATCATATGCACTGCCGGATGGTGGGAATTTGGTGCACTATGATTTCTATAGATTGCCAGAGCCTGGAATCATGAAGGACGATTTGATGGAAAGCTTGCGGAATCCGGATAATGTGGTGGTGATAGAATGGGGCGAGTCGGTGGCGGAAATACTACCGGACGAGCATATAAGAATAGAAATAAATTATACTGAAGAAGGGAGAGAAATAAAAGAATGAACGTTTATATTTCTGGAATTGATGGAGTAGGAATGGGCCCCTTGGCTTTAATGGCGAAAGCGGCGGGGCTAAATGTTTGTGGTTCTGATTTGGCTGAGGGAGCGATACATGGAGAGCTAATTAATGCTGGAATTGAAGTGTCAATCGGTGCTCAAGACGGTGAATTTTTACGTAAGAAAATAGAGGAAGGTGTGGATTGGTTTGTGTATACTTCGGCTTTACCTAAGGAGCATGCTGAACTAGTTTTGGCGGAACAAGCTGGTATTAAATGTACGAAGCGGGATGATTTTACTGCGTTTCTGGTAGAGAAACTGGGACTAAAAATGATAGCGGTGGCTGGAACTCATGGTAAGACGACGACGACGGCAATGATTGTGTGGGCGGCGCTTAAGCTTCAGCTTAAGGCTTCTTATATAGTGGGGACGACTTTGGGATTTGCATCATCGGGAGCTTATCATGAGGGGGATAAGTATTTTATTTATGAAGCAGATGAATATGACCGAAATTTTCTAAAATACCATCCGTGGCTGGCGGTGATTCCGTCGGTGAGCTACGATCATCCGGACATTTATAAGACGAGAGAGGAATATGCAGATGCTTTTTTCCAATTTGAGGAGCAAAGCCAGAAGGTGATTAGATACCTTGATGGTAAGATTCTTGAGAAGGTGGTGGGGGATGAAGAAAAGCTTGAGGCGGAAGGTTTTTATAAACCGAAGGATTTCAAGTTGGCTGGTGAAGCGAGGCGAATCGATGCGGCGTTGGCGGCAAATGCAGTGTTCGATATGCAGCAAAATGATTTTCGTGAGGCTGGGATGATAGTAGATTATGATAGCGTAGCACTGATTGATATAATGAACGAATTTCCTGGTGTGGGGAGAAGGTTCGAGAAAATTGCTGACGGAGTTTATACAGATTACGGACATCATCCAGAAGAAATTGCGGCTACGATTGAGATGGCAAAGGAGCAGGCTGAGATTGAGGGGAAGAAGGGCGTGATAGCAGTATATCAGCCACATCAGAACACGAGGCAACACGAGGTGCGAGAGGGGTATCGGGATGCTTTTTCTGGGGTGGATAAGCTGTATTGGCTACCGACTTATTTAACGAGAGAGAATGAAAGCTTAGTGGTAATTACGCCGGAGGAATTCATTGCGGATTTAGCCAATAGTGAAATAGCTGAAGTAGCGCAGGCTGATGAGGGGCTTTCGGCGAAGCTGCACGATTATCAAAAAGAAGGATTCTTGGTATTAATGATGACGGCGGGTCCGGCGGATGGTTGGCTGAGAGAGCAATTTGGCGGAAAAGCTTATGAAAAGTAAAAGTCAGTTCGTTTGTCAACAGTGCGGAGCTGGTTATGCTAAATGGATGGGGCAGTGCAGTAGTTGTGGAGCTTGGAACTCATTGGTGGAACAAGTGGTGCAGTCGGAGAGCGAGAAAAAATCGGCGCTTTCAAAAGGACAAGCTTCGGGTAAGAAGCTGAATTATGTTAAGATTGCTACGATTGTGCCGTCGGATGCGAAGGCGAGACTGGCGACTGAGTTTAATGATTTAAATACAGTGCTAGGTGGGGGGATTTTGATGGGGTCGGTGTGTCTACTGGCTGGTCAGCCGGGGATGGGGAAATCGACACTACTGATGCAAATCTGTGCGACGGTGGCGGCGGGTGGACATGACGTACTATATGTGTCGGGTGAGGAATCGGCTGGGCAGGTGAAACTTAGGGCGGTGAGATTAGGAGCGGAATCGGAGCGACTGTCTTTTGCGGCATCGACATCGGCCAATGATATTGCGAAGACGATTGAAACTGGTGAATTTGATTTGGTGATAGTAGATTCGATTCAGACTCTGATGATGGATGAAATATCGTCGGCTCCGGGCACGGTGTCGCAGGTGACAAATTGTGGGAACTTGATAATCCGGGCGGCGAAGTCAACTGACACGGCGGTGGTAATAGTGGGGCATGTGACGAAAGATGGGACTCTGGCTGGGCCGAAAGTGTTGGAACATTTGGTGGATGTGGTGCTGAATTTCGAGGGTGACAGATATGGTGGGTTTAAGACTTTAAGGGCGGTGAAAAATCGATTCGGCTCGACTAACGAGGTGGCAATTTTTGAAATGGGAGAGAAGGGGCTCTCGGAAGTCGTCAATCCGTCGGCGGCGTTACTAGCAGAGAGGACTAATACGGATGGCTCGATTATCCTGGCGACACTTGAAGGGAATCGTCCAATCTTGGTGGAGATTCAGGCGCTCTGCACGCAATCGAACTTTGGCTATCCGAAGAGGACGGCTTCGGGATTTGATATAAATAGACTGAATCTGTTGATTGCGGTGCTAGAGAGGCGAACTAAACTAAGGCTGTCGGATAAGGATATTTTCATTAATGTGGTGGGAGGGATGAAGCTAAATGATTCGGCAGCTGATCTCGCGATATGTATGGCGATAGCCTCGGCGGTGGCGGGGAGGAAACTAAGTGATGAATACGTGGTGTTTGGTGAGGTGGGGCTGGGTGGGGAGATTCGGTCGGCATTCCGGGCGGATCAGCGGATTGCGGAAGCGAAGAAGCTGGGATTCTCGCATGCGATTGGTCCCGCAACCATACATGATAAATTCGTAATTCCGGTGAAAGACCTAAGAAATACACTTATTAAATATGTTAAATAGCTCTGGACGGGTCCTGCCGGTACTTTCTTCCCCCAAAAATGACACATGCATTTTTGGGGGTCCCCCTTCAGTACCGTCACCCGTCCATGTTATAATACATTTATGAGAATTCTAGGGATTGATCCGGGAATTGGAATTTGTGGATTTGGGTTGATTGAGACGACTTCGAGAGCGGGGGCGAAGGCGCTGGATTTTGGTGCGGTGACGACGAAGGTGGATGCGCCGATACCGGCGAGATTAAAAGAATTATATGATTCATTAGTGCAAGTTTTTGAGGAAGGTGCTCCGGAAATGGTGGCAGTGGAGAAACTGTTTTTTGCTAAGAATATTACGACCGGGATTGTGGTGGCGGAGGCGCGCGGGATTGTGCTTCTAGTAGCGGAACAGAAGGGGCTGCCAGTTTATGAATTTACGCCAAACGAGGTTAAGATGTCACTTACTGGCTATGGGGCGGCGACGAAAACGCAGATTGAGGAAATGGTGCGGGTACATTTGGGGTTAGAAAATAAGCCAAAACCCGACGATGCGGCGGATGCGTTGGCGATAGCGATTACGTGCGGATTTTTGTATCCGACTAAGTCAGCGGAAGAATATAAGTTCTCCAATTCACGACGTGTGGGCCTTTCTTTCGGAAAAGAAAAGTCCAGCAAGGGAAACCAGTAAGAAAATTAAAACGGAAGTGAATTCCGTTTTAATTTTTGCAAATGATGGTAGAATAATACTATGATTTCGCATATAAAAGGTGTGGTGGAAGAGAAATTTGGTAATAATGGGGTGATTGTTGATGTTTCGGGTGTGGGATATGAAATGATGGTACCAGTGCCGGATTTTGAGAATGTGGCCCTGGGTGAAGAGCGGAAGTTCTATACTTATCATCAGGTAAGAGAGAATGCGGAGGAACTGTATGGGTTCTCGTCTTTGGTGGCAAAGAAGATGTTTGAGTTATTAATTTCAGTGCAGGGGGTAGGGCCGAAGGCGGGTATTGCGATTATGTCGCTTGCCGATGCGGAAGAAGTGAGAAATGCCATCGCAAATGGTGACGTGGGGTTTGTATCGAAAGCTTCGGGAGTGGGGAAGAAATCGGCGGAGAGGGTAATCGTGGATCTAAGGGATAAAGTAGGAATCCCGAGTCGGTATGGAGCGACGGAGGTTAAATACGGTGCGGCTAAGAGTGACGAACCGGATGAGGCACTAGATGCCTTAATTGCACTTGGTTTTCCTTTGAAGGAAGCGACTGCGGCGCTCGAGAAGGTGGATGTGAATTTGCCGGTGGAAGAGCGGGTGCGATTGGCGTTAAAAAGAGCCTAATTTTAAAAAAGAGCCTTGTTTTTTCAAAAAACCTATTGACAACTAACCACAACCAATATAATATATAGGTATATAAAGGTCATATATTAAAAAGGTGTTTAATGGAACATAAAAATACATATTGGGAGCATTATGTGGCGGGAGTGTCTAGTATTATAAGTCTTACTGTGGTTTTTAGTAGTATGCTTAATATCCTTAACTCATCCTCTGTCTCCGCCTACTCTGCATCTATCTCTACCTCCAGTTCTATTAATCTAGATGTCTCTCCAGCTGGAGATGGTGCTTCTATCCATAGTGAATCCATTAATGTAGTATCAGACTGTAGAAGTGGTTATAATCTAACTATAGCTACTCCAACTGGTAGTAACCTATATAAGTATGATAGTACTAATGATACACTAGATTCTACAGCCTCCTTTACTTCAGTAGATGGTACTTCTAGTCTTAGTAGTAATAATAATACTAACAAATGGGGTTATACTCTAGTCTCTAACCCCACCAGTTCTACTGTCTTCTCCCCACTCTCTTCTACTCCATCAGTATTAAAGTCTACAGTAGATACCGTAAGTCCAAGTAGTGATATTAATGATACCTTTAACATTAACTATGGTATTAAA
>JAZRDA010000028.1:0-31671 GCA_045660085.1 Candidatus Nanosyncoccus sp. | reverse complement strand
TCGGATATAAAAGCAGTTTACAACCCGAAGGCCGTCATCCTGCACGCGGCGTTGCTCCATCAGGCTTTCGCCCATTGTGAAAGATTCCCTACTGCTGCCTCCCGTAGGAGTCTGGGCCGTGTCTCAGTCCCAGTCTGGATGGTCATCTTCTCAAACCATCTAACGATCGTCGACTTGGTAGGCCGTTACCCTACCAACTATCTAATCGTACGCAGGCCAGTCCCAAACCGGATAAATCCTTTAATCCGAAGACCATATGCGGTATTAGCTAATCTTTCGACTAGTTATCCCTCAGTTTGGGGTCCGTTCCCACGCGTTACTCAGCCGTCTGCCGCTCGTCAGCAGCTTCACTGTTCCCTCGAAGTTTCACAACCTACGACATCTGCGCTAGGTGCGTCAAGGAAACGGTGAAGCCCTGTTACCGCTCGACTTGCATGTATTAGGCACGCCGCCAGCATTCATCCTGAGCCAGGATCAAACTCTCCATTTTTGGCTAAAATCTTCTATCTTGGCGATTTTCCTCGTTCGCTCGATCAGTAATCGCGCTTCACTCGGAGAAATCACCAATCTAGAGAGATTTTATCGCAAAAATTTGCGATTTTATTTAGCTCTAATTAAAAATAAATAAACTGACGATGATTAATTGCACAACTAAATTGTTAAAATATTTCTAAAGACTCCTAAAATATATACTCGCAGCTTTAGACTGATACCATCTTATCGCAGTCAGCTTTTTTTGTCAATACCCTTTTTTCAGATTTTTTGGCATTTTTTCGGATTTTTTCATTGGGTGTTGGCATAAACCACCAGACGAGCAACAATGCACCTACGATGTTTAGAAATATAAACCACCAAGGTGTTTCCGAACTGTTGTCTGAACTATCTGTATAATTTCCTGCCCTGCCGGTTTCTGGCGCTTTCGGCGCGATAGGGTCTGCTTTAATTAGTGTGAGAGATGGATTAGAAATTAGGTTATTGTTCGATTCCGATTCTGGCTCGGAGGTTAATGCAAAGGTTGGCTCAGGGATTGGCTCGAAAACCGGCTCAGGGGTGGGTTCAGAAGTTGGTCCTAGATTTGGTTCGATAGCTAATTCAGGGGTTAGTTCAGGTTCTACCTCAGGGACATCGTCCGAATCTGGATTAGAATTCAACTTCTCCCATTCTTGTACATAGTAGGAATACGGTACTTTCCCCAGTTGGCAGTTGATTTCTGCAGATTCCATCACGATCTGGAGAGCCTGTTCCAGATTACAATATACCTCTTTAACCACTTCGGGCTGATTTTCTTCCTCTGATACCGTAGATTGTTCAACGATTTGCTCTCTAGGTGGAAAATAGGAGACCCCTTGATCACCGGAGATGTACATTTTACATTCCATCCCTTCCTGGTAATCTGCGGCATTAAGGCAGCTCAAGTAGTCAAAACTACCCTGGGCATTAAACATATTATTCTTAGCGAAGACGGCGTAATCAATCCTGCCGTGCGTGTTGTCTATCAGATTCGAGCCAGCCACCGACAATTCATATTCCTCCCAAGCCGGTATCCAATCTTCACCGTCCACCTCAGAGTTACCGTCGTACATAGGGTGATTCCCAGTTATACTGCCACCGATAAAGCGGTCGTGGTCATAGTTAAAAATCTGGCCACTCCATTCTTCGACCCAGCCGACATAGAGGTGTTCTAGATGGATTTTCTCCTCAATACCCATGTGTTTTAGCATCATTTCATCATCGAAGAAAAGCACCTTGATGGTTTCTTCGGCGGGATTAACTGAGGTAACCCAGATTTGCGCATCAAGAAGGCTGTTCAGGGCACTATATTTTGGTCCTCGATCGAACATGGTGAAACCAAATTCCATTTTACATTCCTCATCGTCGCCACATTCTGCCGCCTTCTCTAGTTCGACCTCCTCATTAAACTCTAATAATTCTTCCACCGACCACCAGGTGGTCCCTTTATCTGCTATGGCCGCAAAGGTTGGGCTAGGTGGTATAAAAACCGAACTAAGCATTAAACTTGATATTAGTATTTTAGGGATTCTTTTCATACTACTCCTCTTATAATTAATTCTGCGAAGAATTAATCATGTAAGAGGAATATCTTCAACCCCCCTTAAGTCAAAATTAAAGCTTAAGAGTTTCAGTTTTTGTCATAAGAGTTTTGCTATTAAGTGTTACTGTCAATTGGTTTTAGGTGAATCTTGAGTGCTTTCACCTAAATCATCTGGATTTTCTTCTGGGAGGACAATGCCGATGGAAGCTACAGTATCATTATCGCTCATCTTCATAATCCGTACGCCCTGGGTAGCGCGGCCAAGTGTTGGAATTTCCTTCATGGCGATACGAATGGCTTGTCCCTTGGTAGACATCATAATAACTTCTTTAGCCTCTGGATCAAGGGTGTGAACAGCAACAATCGGGCCGGTCTTACTGGTAACAGCAGCAACCTTAATACCAACTCCGCCACGCTTATGCGGTGGGAAGTTGGCGACTAGGGTGGCTTTACCATATCCGTTGGCTGAGACCACAATAAGCTTCTGCTTAGGGTCAGTAACTACATCCATACCGACGATTTCATCTTTCGGACGAAGGCGCATACCGCGTACGCCCATGGCAGAACGCCCCATGGCGCGAACTTCTTTCTCATTGAAGCGGGTAGCCTGACCAGCAGAGGTAGAAATCACGATATCATTCTCGCCGGTGGTCTCCTTAACCCAGCGCAACTCATCGCCGGCATCAAGTTTAATAGCAATTAGACCATTACTGCGAACATTAAAGAAATCTTTGACAAGAGATTTCTTAATGGTGCCCTTCTTGGTAGCCATAAAGAGGTAGCCGTTATCTTTAGCCTCGCCCTGCTTGATAATAGCAGTGATTTTCTCCTCTGGGTGCATATTGAGCAGATTGACTGCCGCAGTACCCTTGGCAGCTAGAGTGGCCTGTGGCACCTCGTAAGCCTTCAAACGGAAGAGACGACCTTGATTGGTAAAGAATAACAAATCGTCGTGAGAATTGGCTGTCAAAATCTGAGAGATCACATCCTCTTCCTTAGTAGTCATGCCGCGCTTGCCCTTACCACCACGGTTCTGTTTCCTGAAATCGGTTTGCGGTACGCGCTTCATGTAGTTCTCTGCGGTCAGGAGGATAACACTCTCCTCTTCCGGAATCAGCTCCTCCTCGGAGAACTTACCAACCTCGTGCGAAATAATCTTAGAGTGGCGCGGATCGTCGTATTTTTCTTTAATCGCAATCAATTCTTCTTTAACCACTCTTAGAATTTCCTGCTCACTAGCGAGAATTGCTTCAAGCTTCTTGATGAGCTCATGGAGTTCTTTCAATTCCTCTTCAATCTTATCCCGCTCCAATCCTTGCAAGCGGCGAAGTTGCATTTGCAAAATGGCATTTGCCTGAATCTCTGATAGCCCGAACCGCGACATGAGCTGCTTGTCGGCATCATCATAGGAGGCGCGAATCACCTTGATTACCTCGTCGATATTATCAAGGGCAATCTTCAAACCTTCTAAGATGTGGGCGCGCTCTTTAGCCTTCTTTAGGTCGAATTCGGTCCTTCTCCTAATTACAATCTGACGGTGTTTCACAAATTCATTTAATATCTCCTTAAGACCGAGAATGCGGGGCTGGATACCGTCAACCAGGGCCAGAACATTATAGTGGAAGGTGGTCTGGAGATCGGTTAATTTATAGAGCTGATTGAGGATTTTCTTTGGGAAAGCATCTTTCTTTAGTTCGATGACCACCCTGGTCTTACCTCTAGCGGATTCGTTACGGGCATCGGCAATATGAGTAAGCTTCTTATCCTGAGCTAGCTGAACAACTTTAGAGATGAGGGCTTCTTTGCTAACCCCGTAAGGCATTTCTGTAATGACGATGTTATAACGGCCATTCTTGCGCTCCTCGATATTGGCTACACCGCGGATTACCACTGAACCTTTACCGGTGGCATAGGCTTGCTTCATCGGGGCACCACCATATACTTCGGCACCGGTAGGAAAATCTGGGCCCTTGACGTGTTTCATGAGACCCTCGAGAGAAATCTCCGGATCATCGATCAAGGCTACTGTCGCATCGACAAGCTCCCCGAGATTATGGGGTGGAATATTAGTAGCCATACCAACCGCGATACCCATCTGGCCGTTTAAGAGAATGTTCGGGACGGCAGCCGGTAGAACGACTGGCTCCTTCTCTGTGCCGTCGAAGTTATCGCGGAAATCAACGGTTTCCTTCTCGATGTCGGCAAGAAGTTCGGTACCAATCTTATCCATCCGGGCCTCGGTGTAACGAGAGGCGGCTGGCTCATCACCATCAGCAGAACCGAAGTTACCTTGACCTTCGACCAGGGTGTAGCGCATTTTCCAGGGCTGAGCAAGATTAACCATGGCATCATAGATAGAAGAATCACCGTGCGGATGATACTTACCCATTACCTCACCGACGATACGAGCGGATTTAACGGTGGCGTGTGGGGCTTTCCAACCGTTCTTATTCATAGCATAGAGGATTCTTCGGTTTACGGGCTTGAGGCCGTCGCGTACGTCAGGTAGAGCGCGGTCGATAATTACGGACATGGAATACTTCAGGAAGTAGTTCTCCATGGTGTGCTCGACAGGCTTGATCTCAATACCGTCTTGTTCAATTATTTCTTTTTTGTCGTCTTTCATATCCTATCTCCTTACCTTAAAAGTCCAGGTCGTCAAGATTAACAGATGCGGCGCCGGCCTGGATGAAGTTCTTGCGGAGTTCGACTTGGTCTCCCATTAACTTCGTAAAGACAGCATCAGCTTTCTCGGCATCTTCGACGTGAACTTTGACAAGGATGCGATTCTCGGGGTCCATGGTGGTCTCCCAGAGCTGCTTAGCATCCATCTCGCCAAGACCCTTGAAACGCTGCTGAGCGGTGTAGCCAGCCTGCTTGAACCTCTCTGCGGATTCGTCTATCTTAGTGCCAGCTTTTTTCTTCTCTTCGATTTTCTCGGTTAGTTTATTCTCAAGTGCGACCTCGTCGTAGACATAATCAATCTTACGGGTGTTTCCGGTGCCTTTAATCAGCCCAAATAGAGGTGGCTTCGCTAAATAAACATGCCCTTCCTCAATCACTTGTGGCATGTAACGGAAAAAGAATGTCATTAGTAGCGTAGCAATATGAAGGCCATCTACATCAGCATCGGTCATGAAGATAATCTTGTCGTAGCGAAGGCCGTCAATGTTGTATTGATCACCGATACCTACACCAAGGCCCTTGATAAGGGAGACTAGCTCTTGATTTGCCAACATCTTATCTAGGCGCGCGCGCTCGGTATTTAACACCTTACCACGAAGCGGAAGAATAGCTTGAATCTTAGGATTACGGCCTTCCTTGGCAGAACCAGCGGCCGAATTACCCTCGACGATGAACAACTCACACTCTGAACGATCACGACTAGAGCAATCGGCTAGTTTAGATGGAAGGTTCAGTCCTTCGAAGGCACCCTTCCTAATGACGTTATCTCGTGCAGCTCTGGCAGCTTTACGAGCCCTGGCGGCTAGGGTGGCTTTACCTACGATTTTCTTAGCGATGGCAGGATTCTCATCAAGATAGTAACCGAAATATTCGGTCATGACCTTATCAACTATACCCCTAACCTCTGGATTGCCTAGCTTGTTTTTGGTCTGACCTTCGAATTGAGGATCTAGAAGCTTGACCAAGATAACTGCAGTGAGACCCTCTTTAATATCGTCGCCAGTGAGGTTGTCGTCCTTGTCCTTTAAGAGGCCGTTCTTACGAGCATAGTCATTCACTGTACGGGTAAGCCCGGTCCTGAATCCAACCACATGCATACCACCATCTGGGGTGAGAACGTTATTGGCAAAAGCTTTCAGGGTCTCGGCGTAGCTGTCGTTATACTGCAGGGCGATTTCCACGCCCACATCGCCGACCTGCTTATCTACATAGAAGATATCGTCAGATAGGGCCTCCTTACCATTATTGAGGCGCTTAATGTAACTCTTAATGCCACCTTCAAAATAAAATGATTCCTTGTCGCCAGTGCGCTCATCTGTGACAGTAATGAGAATACCTTTGGTAAGATAAGCTTGGTGACGAGCATAATTAGACACCCAATCGTAATCGAAGGTAGTGGTCTCCTTGAAGATGGTAGGGTCTGGATAGAAAGTGATCGAGGTGCCGGACTCGCGTGGGCTACCCTTGGACACCTTCAAATCACTGGTGGGTTTACCGGTGTCAAATTCAATATGGTGGGTCTTGCCACCCCTGTACACCTCAGCAATCATATGGGTGGAAAGTGCGTTTACAACTGATGAACCTACGCCGTGAAGACCAGAAGAAACCTTATAACCACCGTCACCAAACTTACCACCCGCATGAAGGACGGTCAAGACAGTCTCCAGAGTGGATTTGCCGGTCTTAGGATGGATATCTACAGGGATACCACGACCATTGTCGTCGACACGGATGCCACCATCCTTCAGGATGGTAATATCAATCTTATTAGCGAAGCCCGCAATGGCCTCATCAATTGAGTTATCAGCAATCTCCTTAAGTAAGTGGTGCAGACCATCATAACCAGTGGAACCAATATACATACCTGGCCGCAAGCGGACCGGCTCCAAACCCTCCAATACCCGAATTTCAGACGAATCGTATTCTTCAGCTTTTCCAGCCATTTTATACCTCTTCTTTATTAAATCTGTATTTATTATACACCTTATCCTGTCAAAATGCAATATTCTGACAAGCTATTCTTGCCGGTTCAACCAGCCATCCAAAAATCCTTCCTCGGGCGATTCTTGGGCGCTTACAGGCGTTTTAGGTGCAGAGTTGATATTTTCCACGTTTTTTGGCAAAAAGTCGTCCTTGCGGCTGCTAGGTGCCTTAGAGGCGATTTCTTCAATTTTGGATTTTTCCCTCTCTGCTCTAGACCAGCGTTCCTCTATTTCCTTCTCGACCTCAGCACGGGTTTTACCGTATTTAGTCGCAGAGTAAGCCTTTAGAGTCTCCATCAGCTTATCGCTTGGCTCGCCCATTAGAGGCGGCAACTTCATCGTGAACGGGGCAGATGGCACATCAAACATCATAACTTTGGCGATAGCGGAATAATTTGGGGTCTTGGTTAAATCTTCGGCGGTAAAGGTGGGCGAGAAGGCCTTAACCATGATGTCGGCGTCGGTGATACCGATACGACCGCAGATGATTGAGCCGACGTTACCAAGTAATGCTTCCCTGATTTTTTCAGTTAACTGGGTCATAAACTGATTGGCAACGATGAGATTTAGTCGATACTTACGGGCTTCAGATAGGATGGATTCGAAGGATTCAGTGGCGAAATTCTGGAACTCGTCGACATAGAGGCAGAAATCCTGGCGCTCGTCTTCGGGGATGTTCTGTCTTGACATAGCTGCCTGCTGGAACTTCATCACGAAAATCATACCGAGGAGATTGGAGTTAATGTCGCCGAGTTTACCCTTAGAAAGGTTGACCAGGAAGATTTTTTTGTTATCCATGATTTCGCGAATATTGAAGCCCGATTTAACCTGGCCTAGAGTATTCCTCATAATAGTGTTGGCTAGGAATGGACCCCATTTACTCGAGAACCAGGTGATGACTTCGCCAGCATCGTTGGATTTTTGCGAAGCGGGAAACTCCTTGGTCCAATAATCATAGACTGCCTTATCCGTAACATATTTGAGCTTAGATTTCACAAATTCGGGGTCGGTAAAACACTGCGGGATATCAATAAAGGTAGCGCCGTTCGGATCTGACATGAGTAGGAGGGCTGCGTTTCGGAACATATGCTGACCACGAGGACCAAAAAAGCCCTGATTCTGGGGGTCAAACAGGGATTGCAGCATAGTAATGCCCTCCTGAACAATGAAGTCCTTCTGATCAGGATTGGTGAATTCAAACATATTCATGCCGACCGGATGTTCGATATCTGACGGATCAAAGTAAATAACATCGTCGATACGCTCTTCGGGCACACGCTTTAGTAATGCATCCACTGCATCACCGTGCGGATCGATGAAGGCGAACCCTCTACCATCACACATATCCTGAAAAGCGATATTCTCTAAGAATACTGATTTACCCATACCGGTTTGGCCAATCACATACATGTGGCGACGACGATTTGAGTCGTCAAGATAAATGGCTTTCTGCTCACCCCTGAACTCATTGGTGCCAAGAAATACCCCCTCAGTGGCGAGGCGAGCCGGACCGTCAACTTGCTTGGTCAGCTGGCGTTCTACCCCTGAGCTGGGGATAGAACTCTGCTCGGGAAGATGGAAAATACTGGCTAATTCTACGCTGTTTAGAATATTAGTGTTGGTCTTTAGCGGGAAAAATCGGAAAGCATAGTCAATTACGAGTTTCTTGGGGTCCTTAAGAGTGTTTACCTTAAAGCCGTTAATCTCTGGGGCATCAAACTGTGAAAAAGCCGAAATAACTCCGCCCATTAGGGCCTCGGAGCGGGCTTTAGATTTGGAACTGGCTACTACTCTTATAAGAGTTTCGAATGCCGGATAGCGCATTTTGTTAGATATGGCGTTGATTTCTTCTTGTTTTGCACTACTGGTAGTGGTGACTTCTTGCTCGGTTTTTTCGCGTGCCTCTGGCACTTCCCAGGGGGCTCGAATTAAGTCTACGAAGAAATCTCCGAAGTTGCCACCAATCGTCTTTTTCTTTTTCCCTTTTTGGACTGATTCTATGTAATCCTTGGACTTGTCTGACCAATTTTTTTCTGCAGGGCGGAACAAAACTTGTACAGCAACACCTTCACCCTTGTTCAAGTTTGAAATGGCATTTAGAATTGCGAGCTGGGCATCCCTCTTGGTGTCTTCGTAGGTTGCAATGGGGAGATAATAGTCCCTGTTTAAGGTCAGCTCTGCCCCTGATACGGCTTCAATGCCGGCTCCACCTTCGAAGATGTTATCCTCGCGTTTTTCCTCGATACGTGCGGTGGGGTAGGATGATTGGATTGCCTGCTTGACCGTCTCTGTCAGCGCGGCTGGAACGATGGCATAATACCTTACAAACCCATTTTTGGCGATAATCTCGAAGGAAAAATGGCGTTGGCCATAAAGTCCGGTCTTAAACCCCTTGGTGATGGTAGATGCAAGAATTGAATACATCACTTGAGCTTTAGAGATTGCCTCATTAGCCACGTCGCGCTTATCTCGGCTGCCAGCTTCGGTGTCATCGGTGGTGGGTGGAAGATGAATTAGGAGTGGAGTCATCTTCAGGCCTCGCTCATATTTCTTGGCTTTCCTAAGCTTGGATATCCTGGTGGAATAAATGGCAGCCAAACAGATGAGAGTAGATACCACAACAATCGCAATAACCACCCAGGTACTCATTATTCGTGGTCCTTTCGATTGTTGTAAAGAATACTAAAACAGATGAGGTTAGTCATTTTCTTCACCTCCCGATGCGGAGCTTCGCTCCCTAAGATCGCCTAGAGAATCAACTAGTTCTGCCGGGCTCATCATGTCTCTCATGATTCTATCTCCTAATCCTCTGGCAAGGTCACGTGCAACTGATCCTGGTATGCTTTGGGTGTTTGAATCCTCTTGATCGCTCTGTCTGTCCTGGTCGTTCTGTGAGGGGTCGTTTTCAATATTACTGGTAGTATCGCTGCCCAAGGTCATATCGCTTACGTTTAGAGGTTGGTTCTGGTTTTCCCATCTAGCTAGAGAATTTCCAGTGTTTAAATCATTTTCTGATTGAAAAGAAACCCCATTGTTCTGACTACCAGCACCCGATGTGAGCGAAGAGCACTCATCTCCTTGATTGTCTTTCGCTGGCTTACTTAAGGGCTCTTCTTTGTCTCCGTGCCCTATTTCTCTGGATGATTGTCCTACTCTATTGTCCATATGCTTATTTTACCACATTATGCGCGTTTGTAGACCAGAAATTCGGCTAAAAATACGAAAATTGTCATTAAGCTAATCGTCCAGAGGTTAATTGCACCAAAGGATCTAGCCATCATCAGCATGATTGGTACAAAAGCCATAATTGCGGCATAAAGGTATAGCTTGCTGTGGCTAACTTGTTTTTTGAGAGCAATTCTGAAGAATGAACCGATCAGGAATACCATAATCCCAAACGAAACAATGTAAACTGTTGTAAAAAATAATAAAACTCCGAACGGCCCGATTTCCGTTGGAGATGTGAGATTCAGTATCATGATTAAAGCTGCGAGTCCGATGATACTAGATGCCAATATAATCTGGTTATGCTTCATAACCTTATTATATCATATTAATGGTTAGTTCCCCCAAGAATTTAATTATATGGGGAGGCGCGGGGTTATCCGGTACCTAAAATCTTAACTATTGACCGCAACCCCAGCGCTACTCCTTTGACCGCTTCACTTGAAGTGAAGCAAATGTCCCTATAGTTTGTTTCTTTCGCTCTGGTTTATGTTCTTTAGAAGGTGCTAACGAAAGATTTAACTATGCGCTCAACGCGTTTTCCCTTTCGGGATTTAGCGGAGCTCTAGGTAATTCCTAAATGTGTAATTTATGGCTAGAAATTACCTTTTCGCCCGCCAAATGTTACGTTTTGGTGTTTTTCATTTTTAAAGTTCCTTTTGTTTGTAATTTTTATTTAGTCATCTCGACTGTCTTTATACTAGCATAAGTTCAATAAAAAATCAAGATATTTGTTCAACTTTATCGATGTAAATCTCACAACATTATTCCCTATTTCCATCTGTTCTATTTTATTGTTCTTTTTGTTGTGTTTTTTACAACAAAATTCAAAATTTTGCCTGATGATGGATTATGTAAAATTGACATTTTGGCTGTATTGTAATGATTACAACACTGAATTATCGTATTCCGTGGTCGACTTTTGACTAAAGCAAAAGTCGTCCTCGGTCAGTCGTTTTGTAGATTAGATGTTGGAAATAGCAATGCTATTTTGGTTTAGGCTAGTCATCTCCCAGAATAGACAAGTCTATTCTGGTCGAGACTAGGCCTAAACCAAAAATAAGCCATACGGCTTATTTTCCAACATCTAATCTTCCCCTAAATCTCGTTCCGTGGTGGAGCTGCCGGATACTGCCTCCGGGTCCGAAACATCACTGGATCATAATTCTACGCGCATAGCTACTTATTTCGTCTTGGCTGATATTGTTAGCAGTAAGTAGCAAAACTAACAAAAGCCATGGCTAATTTTCGTGTTAGATTCCGCCAGCTAAATAACCTTATTCCCGCGATATGATAATCCTAGCATTACGGAAACTCATACTAGGACCAGCCTACAATTAATTAGGCATATGCTGGCATGTACATGACATGCGCAGTCTTAGTGTTTTTAGCACTTATTGAATACTTACGGTATTTAATCGACGCGCTTTATGATTGTTAATATCCCGTCTAAGCTTTGTCAGCCCCAACTGCCTAATATTATATCATATCCTTCCCTATTTGTACACATAAGGACAAAGAAAAAGACCGGTAACTGCGAGGAAAACCGGTCTTTTTGTAGAGTGTGGAGTTATTTTGGCTAAATTTTTGTTTTGACCTTTTGAATAATTTATTTATTCAAAAGCTATCTCTATATTATCGCGAAAAAATGGTTATGTCAACACTTTTTTGATACTTTTTTTATACAATTTTTGCGAGTTTTCCACAGACTTTCTGTTTGTAACCTGTAATATTGTTTTGAAGTTTTTTATGTTTTAATTGCTAATGCTTAATATTTTTAGCAATAGCAAAATGTTTTGATTGAAATAATACTATTAACGTGTTAGAAGAAACGCATGATAGCAAAAATTCATTCAATAATTCCCTATGGTTTCGATGCTAAATTAGTTGAAGTGGAAGGCGACATGAATCGTGGCCTTCCGGCTTTTAATATTGTTGGTATGGCAAACAAAACAATCAATGAAGCTAAGGAACGCGTAAGGAGTGCAATTATTAATTCTGGATTCTCATTTCCAGACAGAAAAGTTACTATTAACTTGGCCCCAGCCGATTTACAGAAGGATGGTGCCTATCTCGATCTACCGATAGCGCTTTCGATTATGCTGCTTTCTGGTCAAATCATTAGGCGAGACATAAATCATAAAGTTTTTGTGGGTGAATTGTCTCTAGATGGAAAGCTGAGGTCGGTAAAAGGAATCATAAACATAGTCGAAGCTGCCAAAGAATCTGGATATAAAGACATTTATGTGCCAATCGATAACCTTTCACAAGCATCTTTGGTTTCTGGTGTTGCGATTGTCGGAGTGAGTTCCCTTCAGGAATTATACTTAACCCTAAAAGGACAAATGGCACCACAGGGGCCTACGAACGACGATTATATAGAAGTAAGTAGCGATGATGACAACGGCCCATTCTTAGATCAAATACTGGGTCAACAACTAGCCAAAAGGGCCATCGAAATTGCCGTAGCTGGGCACCATAATTTACTGATTTCTGGTCTGCCTGGAGCTGGCAAAACACTGCTGGCTAGGACCGCAGCAAACCTACTTCCTGACCTAACTCCAGATGAAATGATAGATATTACCAAGATCTATTCAATTGCTGGCTTGTCTTGCGATAATGTTATCAAAAAACGCCCTTTTAGAGCGCCACATCATAGCGCCAGTGCCACTTCTTTGATTGGCGGAGCTAATGGCCCAGGCGAAATATCGTTAGCGCATAAGGGCATCCTGTTCTTAGACGAGATACCAGAGTTCTCTCGCTCGGTGCTGGAATCCCTGAGACAGCCACTTGAGGATAGAACAATATCAATATCTAGAGCCAATCAGAAAACTACTTATCCGGCAGATTTTATGCTAATTGCAACCATGAATCCCTGCCCTTGCGGGTTCTTGAATGATCCGACACATGAATGCAAGTGTTCGGAACTCCAAATCCAAAACTATAACAAGAAAATTTCGGGGCCACTGCTCGATCGAATCGATATGAATCTTACGGTTGAAAAAGTTGATAATCGGGAACTAAGAAAACCTATTTCTAATGAGCGCTCCGAACATGTTGTTGTGAAAAATACTATAACAGAGGCAATTATGCGCCAAAGGTCGCGCTACGGTCAAGATGGGATCTACAATAGTTCCCTGTCCTCCTTCCAAGTTTCGCAGCTAATCCAGCTGGATCCTGCAGCCGAGCAGCTGCTTGCCAATGCTTCTGAAAGGTTAAACCTATCGGCACGGTCATATTTTAAAACCATCAAAGTCGCCAGAACTATTGCTGATCTCGAAAAGTCCAACCTGGTACTCGCTAAGCATTTAGCGGAAGCTTTGACTTACCGCAGGAGATAGCCCGCCTTTGATATTGCTTTTTTTCTTAGGGTTTGATATAATTAGTAACAGGTTAATTCAAGAGAAGAAAGGATTACTATAAAAAACAATTCACGAACTAGATTAAACGGAGAAATTCGTTATCCGAAAGTTCGCGTTATAGGTTCTAATGGGGAGCAGCTAGGCATTATGTCTAGTCGTGATGCCCAGCTTCTGGCGAATCAACAGGGAGTGGATTTAGTAGAGATTGCTGCTAATGCCGTTCCGCCGGTTGTTAAAGTGATTGACTGGGGTAAATACCAGTATCAGAAAATGAAGGAAGAAGCCAAGAATCGCAAAAAAGCTCGCTCAAAACAATCCGAGCTGAAGCAAATGAAGATTGGTCTCAAGATTTCAGATAACGACCTTAACATAAAAGTTCGCAAAATGCGTGGTTTCCTTGATGATGGCGATCGAGTAAAGATTATGATAGTCTTTAAGGGTCGCGAGATGGCTCATAAAGAGTTAGGATCGGAACTTCTAGATAAAGTAATGGAGCTTCTAGGAAGCGACATTATCATCGAAAGCAAGCAACAAATGAGCGGACGGAATCTGTCAATACAGATTCGTAAAAAATAGCAGAATAGACACGAAAGAAGTATTTTCCTACTTCCAAGGTTTTCTGCTGGTACGTTCGGGGGATCAATACTAACTATAAATAAAGGAAAACATTATGCCAAAATTAAAGACGCATAAGGGCACTGCGAAGCGCATCAAAATTACCGGTTCTGGTAAATTGGTACGTGAGCGAGCCTATGGGAATCATATTCTCGCAAAGAAATCTAAAGCCAGAAAACGCAACATGAAAACTGCTGCGATGATTGATGGCAAAATTGCAAAAAACGTTAAGAAAGCATTGGGGGTATAGTCATGAGAGTTAAAAGAGGTGTTGCGGCACACGCGAAACATAAGAAAATACTACAAGCAGCGAAGGGTATGCAACATTACCGCCGTCGTAGTTTTAAGCTTGGTAAACAAGGCGTAATCAAGGCTTTACAATATAGCTATCGAGATCGCCGCAGTCGCAAGCGTGATTTTCGCGCTTTATGGATTACTCGTATCAATAATGCATCGCGCGAACTTGGTCTTTCCTATTCGCAATTAATTGCTGGTATGAAAGCTAAGAATATCAATGTTGATCGCAAAATCCTAGCAGAGCTTGCAGTAAATAATCCTGAAGCATTTAAAACAATTGTTAATACGGTAAAGGAGAAATAAGATGGCGATTTGTGAAGTTACCGGCAAAGGCAAGATGTATGGCCACAATGTATCTTTCTCCCAGAGACACACGCGCAAGGTGTTCAAGCCAAATGTAAGCAAGAGAACCTTGGTGATTAACGGCAAGAAAGTCAAATGCAATGTTTCTACTTCAGCTTTACGTACTTTGAAGAAGAAGGGTCTAATTGAATCCCCAAAGGCGAAAACTGAGAAGAAATCGAGTAAATAATTTATAATTACTACAAAAATCCGACCGTTATGGTCGGATTTTTGTTATATGAGCCGTCAGTAAGCCGGGTTCTGTGACTATATATAATATATAGTCGGCAATCATCTATCTAGATACTACATTACTGCAATATTCAAGCGGTGAACGTACGTCCCCGAGCAGGGGCTGACAGTACTCCTTGCAACAGGTAGGGTTTGCCGCCACTCCGTATCGCTACGAAGTGCTGTGGGCTCTTACCCCACTCTTTTCACCTTTTCCCTTGCGGGTAGTTTAGTTTCTGTGGTACTTTTCCCTATCCTTGCGGACGGTCGCCGTTGGCGACTACCTTGCTCTTCGTTGCCCGGACTTTCCTCTTGGGTTTCCCAAGCGATTGCCTTTATGGCTCTATCTAATTATATCATGAAATGAATAATTTAGCGATGACTTTGCTTGGTTAAGCGCTTAATTTTCCATCTCTTGATAGGCCGAGATAATTTTTCTCCGAGGAAATCCCACTTTTTGGCTTTATAGTACCGCTTTTTTGCTTCCTCTGGTAACAAAAAGCCCATTTCTGAACCCATTTTTTCTTCGCATGGTGGACATAATCCACACGGTGAGCCATTGATTGGTGAATGACAAAACCACGTGGAGCGCATAATGTCGTCGTATCCGTTTTTCTCAGCCCAATTCTGCATTTCTGGTTCAGTAATATCCGCTATCGGGAAAAACATGTTTCCAAATACCGTATTAACATCAGAATCAGAATTTTTCTGTTCGACTATCTGTCCATACGGTCCAGGCATTAACTTGGCAAGCCTCGTGAGGATAGCAGTTTCTCCTGTATCGCCTTCGGGTGGACTGTTCTCAATCCCCACCCCGACTGGGCCAAGATCTTTAGCTATCGTGGCAAGATAATCGTACTGGTACCCCAAACCAGTTTTTTTCTTAAGGTTCCTTCTTGCTTTTCTTATAGATTGATCAATTTCAATGTTGCTTAGTTCAATTATTTTAATGGGTAGGATTTTTGCTTTGGTCGCTGGATGTTTAATAAGAGAATGGAAGGTTTTGTCAATAGCCTTCATCTCGTACTCACGGCTTTTCCGTTCTTTATTGGATACATAGATTGGCTCAATAGTGATAGGAAGTCGAGAAAGCTTACAAAACATAAAGGTTGAATCCCAACCACCGGTGACAAAGATAGCAGCTCTTTTTTCTTTACTCATCTTTAGGCACCTACTCGATCACCGCCGCCATGACGAGATGCGTTATGTTCAATATATTCTATAATCTTCGAAGCAACATCTTTGCCTGTAACCTTCTCGATGCCAAATCCTGGTGAAGCATTTACCTCTAACACTAATGGGCCACGAGAAGAACGCATAAGATCTACTCCGCAGATATGGAGGCCCATGGCCTTTGCGGCCTTAATGGCGACTTTCTTCTCTTCATCGGTTAATTTAACAGGGGTGCCCATACCACCTTGATGGAGATTAGACCTGAAATCATCGTCTAGTGATTCCCTTTGCATAGATGCGACCACGCGACCACCGACGACAAAGGCACGAATGTCAGTGCCAGCTGATTCCTCAACAAACTCCTGAAGAAGAATATTGGTGCCGTCCTCATTATAAAGGTAAAAAGCCTGCAGAGCCGATTTGGCGGCTTTACGAGTGTCGGCGAGAATCACGCCGTTACCGTGAGTGCCAGTAGCCAACTTAATGATTACCGGAAGACCAATTTGCTCCAATAAATCGTCAATATCGGATGTATTACGAGAGACTAGAGTCTTTGGCGTGTCGACATCAAATTTCGCGAGGATTTGCGCGGCGCGCAATTTATCCCTGGCACGGGTAATTGCCACAGAGGTAGCCGAAGTATAGACACTTTGCATTTCGAATTGTCGGACTACGGCACAACCATAACGAGTCATGTTATTGGAAATGCGCGGCAAGATCGCATCGAAACCTTCCAACTTCTTCCCTTTGTAATAAACATCTGGATGCTTATCATCAAGCGAAAGATAACAGTTCTTGTATTTCACGACTTTTACCTTATGGCCACGTTTCTCGGCCTCTTCGACTAGGCGCCTAGTGGAATAGTTTGCATTACCATTAGAGAGAATCGCTAGTTTCATTTTTTGTTTCCTTTCTTTTTAGCTTAATGTTTTCAACGTTACCTGATAGTTTCTTAATATATTTACGGTGAAACAGATAAGGATCTTCAGCAAAGCGCTTCTGGACTAGTCTTGTCTTGGGGTTTTTAGGATGAATGCTGGTATGATTCTTGGAAACGTCTACTATAAATTTGTTTGTAATAGTACGTCGTCCAATTAAGACTGGAAAAGTATTATTACTGCGATCCGAGAGGTTGAAAAGTGCCTTAATCCTTCGGCCGCCGATAACAACAGGAAGGTATGCGCGATACCGAATCTGTTCATGTCCTGAGGCACTGCGGACTACAGCAACTTTGTATTCCTTACGTTTGTAAGCCTTACCCGTATAGAAGGGGTTGCCTTCATCAAAAAGACGAAAATGGAGCACACCATCCTTGGTCACACGAATATGGCTAGCCCATACAGACGAAGAATCGGCACCAGTGTCAATCTTGGCGGGAACCTGTTTTGCTTTGCCAATATCAATGAGTTCACTTGAACCAATAATGCTTTTTTGATCATTATCTGAATGCATATCCATATATTACAACAGAGGAAAAACATTGTCAATGTAGCATTTTTGCGGCGTTTTCGTGGCTTAGTGTCCCAGGGTTTTATCGATAGCTTCGTTGGCTTCCCTATCGGCCACCGCGTTCTCAGAACGCGAGACGTGCTTAAACGAAACTGCTTCAAACTGAGCAATCTTTTCAAGAATATCCTTATAGATAGGCATAATGTCCTGGTTCTTGATGGAAAAAATACCAGACAATTGATTTACCACCATCAGACTGTCCGAAACAAATCTCACGGTCTTGTAACCAAGCTCTAGAGCTCGCTCGACCCCTTTTCGCATGGCAAAATATTCGGCCATTCGCGATGTGGCGAAACCGATGAATTCACCACCCTGCTCAATAATCTTACCGGCATTATCGCGAATGACGTACCCAATCCCGGCCGGGCCAGGATTACCACGCGAGGCGCCATCAACATTAATAATGATACTGTTTGCCGTATCGCGCATGGATAGGTGGTCGGAGTTGGTCTTCTCTTCTTCAATCTCGATCACTGAAAGACTAGTCTCGTTCAGATGAATGCCCAGGTTCGAGAAATCTTTAATGAACTTATAGGAAGTGTACCTATCCTTCGGGACGGGTTTAATCTCGCCATTAATCCCGATTTCATATACTATATAGAGGTTGCTAATCTGACTGGAGCCTTCGGGGGCTAAGAAAGTGATGACGTCTTTTAGGATAATCGAGGATGCAGTGAGGCTGGTGTATTCACTAAGAGAGCGCACCATGGCCTCCTCTGGCTGTTCGCCGAACTTGATTTTACCAGTCGGAAGCTCCCAAAAAACCGGAGACTCACTACGACCCTGGCTATGTTTTAAAACCAGGATGCCGTCTTCGTTCCGGATGATGCCTACTACTCTTATACGTTGTTTCATGCCCACCTTCTTTAAAACCCTGTCGGCCTGTTTTCCCCGTAATATATACAAGGTGGGTAAAATCTTATGCGATACACCCACGGGTGTAAGCCACGAAGTCCCTAAAACATGATTATTCAGGAAAATCATGCTGCCAACAGGGCTAATTCCATTATATCATACTCTGGCGAGTCCTGCCGCCATTTTCCTCATTCTTGTCAGGCTCGGATGGGGCTTCTAAGATGGTGTTACCAACCAACAATCCAATAAAAGAAATTTAGTAGTCCGTTAATGCCTCCGGCCATGATACCAGAAAAAACTTGTCCTAAGATGATAATAAGAGCATAAATAATGATGATACCGTATTGCTCCATAGCTTGTAAGGCACTACGTACTGAATCTGGGGAGATAGCATAAAGAAGCCTAGAGCCATCCAGAGGTGGAATAGGTATAATATTAAAGACGGTAAAGCCAAGATTAATAAGCACCAATTCGGAAAAAATGAACCCCAGTATTTCCCCACCTGCGCCATACAACAACCCTGTAAAATGACCGATTAAGAAGGATACAAAGGCCAATAAAAAATTGGTAAATGGCCCAGCCAGAGCAACTAGGGCCATGCCCCATTCCTGCCATTTCAGATTAGACTTATCAATGGGTACTGGTTTCGCACCACCGAACACTGGAGCTTTTAATAGATATAAGACTACTGGGACAATAATAGACATGAAGGGGTCGATATGCTTCATGGGATTCAGGGTTAAGCGCCCCGCTTCCTTCGCAGTATGGTCACCCAGGTAGTAGGCTACGACACCATGAGATAGCTCATGCAAAATTACCGAGCCGACTATGATGACGAGAACCAGTACTATATTTAATATGTCCATATTAGTTCAAGACTACCACTTCCCTGGTAGTTGGGAGTGAGTCTAGATTCTTAATCTTAAGCTTCTTCTCGGTGCGAGCAGTTAGTTTCAGCTCTGAAACCATACCGTCGACATTGCCCATTGATACAACGAGCTTCGGCTCAATCTCGCGAACCGCACGAACGGACGACGTACAAAGAATATCGGCTACGATATCATCAAGATTCTCTTCGATGTCGCCGATTATGCCCACATGAATACCATTAATCTCAACATCGTAAATAACGCGTTTACTAGTAGTGGCAATCCCACGAATGGAAATATCACCAATCTCGAACTCGCCTGGGCCATGAATAATGCCAACACCTAGATTTGCATCGATGGAACTTTCGTCGATGTTAATGGTCGCAGTGGTAGTCTTGGTCGAAAGTATGATTTCGCTCTGGTTTTTACTCTCTATTTCAAACATTTTGCTTCTCCTTATGATTTAATGATGTTTTCTGGATCGATTATTTCGGTAATTTCCATTTCTAGGACGTCTAGTACGAAGCGGTCCCTGACACTTTTCCGGTAGGTAAAGTCGTCGGGCGACATGATGACGTAATTAATGGGTTTGCCTTGCTTCTTTTCGACCACCTCGGCCCAACGGGTAAGTTTCTTGGTTTTATCATTGCCAATTATTAGTAAGTCGATACCATCCTGGCCTGGTAGACGGTTCGTGACGATGAGGCCCTTCAAATATTTCTTGACTGGACGGCAGTATTCCTCCCATGTCGTTTCCCGAATGTCCTGATCGCTCAGTGTACTAACTTTTTTAGAAAAAATTTCAATGAGTGGACGGCAGAATGGGTGCTTGCTGTTGGCTGAGTAATAAACTTTATTGTCGAAGGTCTCATTTTTAATTACGCCGATACTTTCCAAATTCAGCAGTTCCCTGCGGACGGAATTAATCTGCTCGTCGATCACTCTTGTCATTTCTCGAACGTAAAAAGATTTCTCTGGGTTTTCAAAGAAAAGATTGAGCAGCTTAGCTCTAGTCTTCGAGCCAAATAATTTTTCGGTTGGTGTGTTAACTACTTTACTCATACTGTTCTAATTCTATCACAAATTGCTAATAATATATGGATAAACTTTTTCCAGCTCTAACCAAATAATATCTGGGTTTCTTTTGAACCAAGTCATTTGGCGCTTGGCGAGGTGCCAGTCTTTGTAAAAAGCTTTCTTTTTAGCTTCTTCTAACGTAAGCTCGCCTTGGAGATATTTCCAGACATATTCGTAGATATTGCTCTTCATGGCGCCATTATCCCAGCTATATTTCTGAACTAGTTTTCTGGTTTCGTTGTATAAATCTGGGTTGAACATTTGTTCAATTCTTTTGTTCAACCGAACTCGCAATATTTCTGGGGTGGTCTTTACGCCAACCACTAGATAATCACCCTTGATCTGATTGCGGTCTGAACAAGTTTTTTGTTCAAAATCGCCGATTTTGGCTCCGGTGGGGCCTTTGAAATGATAATCATAGATTAGTGCATCAATATATAGGCCGGTACCACCGACGATAATCGGGACTTTGCCGCGCGCTTTGATGTCATCTATTGTCTCCTCGGCATACTGCTTCCAATCTGCCACGGTGAAGCGCTCACATGGCTCGACAAGGTCTAATCCATAGTGCGGTATTTTCTGCTGTTCCTCAATGGTTGGCTTGGCTGTACCGATATCCATGCCTTTATAAATCGCACGAGAGTCGGCTGAAATAATCTCGCCGTTTAGGGTCTTTGCAATTTCGATGGAAACACCAGTCTTACCGGAGCCTGTAGGACCTAGAATAATCAATGTTCTCATGAGCGGGTCCTGTCCGAACCCATGATTATTTTAATTCCTTCAGGAACTCGGCGAGTTTGGTGAGCTTGACTTTCTCTTCGGAATCGCGGAGACGAATGGAAACGATTCCCTCTTCGGCATCTTTTGGTCCGACTACGAGAATTGCTGGAACTTTCAACTCGGTGGCTCGCTTGATCTTCTTGCTAAGCGAATCAGAAGTATCGTCTATAGTATAACGTAGTTCATTATATTTTAGTGGCTTATCAAGAATAATGCCATCTAGAACCTTCGTAATCTTGGCGACGTAGTCAGAAACCTTGTCATTGATAGTGACAATACGAACCTGCTCAGGAGCGCACCAGAATGGGAACCAGCCGCCGGTATGCTCAATAAATACAGACAAGAAGCGCTCGATGGAACCGAGAGTGGCATGGTGAATCATGACTGGGCGCTCTTTCTCGCCTTTTTCGTTGGTAAACTCGAGGCCGAAGCGCTCTGGCATGACGAAATCTAATTGGATGGTGGCCAGCTGGTGTTCGCGGCCGATAGCATCCTCTGCCATAAAGTCAATCTTCGGACCATAGAAGGCAGCTTCACCCTCTTGCTCGTAGTATTCGAGGCCATTATCGATCGCAGCTTGCTTAATCTGATTCTGGGCCATATTCCAAAGTTTCTTATCGCCTAGATACTTGTCTTCATCAGAGCGATATGAGAGTCTAGCACGTAACTTTTGCATGCCGACGGTCGCATATAATTCTTTGACTATGTTGACCAGGCGGGCCACCTCTTCCTTAATCTGATCCTTACGACAGAAGACGTGAGAATCGTCCTGAGTGAGTGAGCGAACCCTAGAAAGGCCGCCCAGCTCGCCGGTCTTTTCGTCGCGGTAATCAGTCGTGGCTTCCATGTAGCGTACTGGCATTTCACGGTAAGTACGGGGGCGCGAAGCGAAGATTTGGGTGTGATGAGGGCAGTTCATCGGCTTCATGGCAAAATCTTCCCCGTTCACCTGTGAATGCACCATGAATAATTCATCGCCGAACTTCGCGTAGTGTCCGGAAGTCTTGTACAAATCAGTTTTGGTGATGTGGGGAGTCCAGACTTTCTTGAACCCTTCTTTACCACGAAGCGATAAAGAATAGTTCGCAAGCAGCTCACGTAGTTCCGTACCTCGAGGGGTGAAGAGTGGTAAACCAACTCCAACCAAATCAGAGAAACAGAACAGATCCAGCTCCTTGCCTAGCTTGCGGTGGTCGCGCTTCTTAGCTTCCTCTTGGCGCTTAAGATAAGTGTTCAGCTCGTCCTCGGTATCAAAAGCAACTCCGTAAATACGCGTAAGCATGGGGCGCTTCTCGTCACCACGCCAGTAAGCTCCAGCAACGCGAACCAGTTTAAACGGGCCGGTCTGAGACAAATCTTTCACATGGGGGCCTTTGCAAAGGTCGGTAAATAGGTCGCCCATGTCATAGAAGGTCAGTTCTTCATTCTCTGGCAGCTCTTCGATTAGCTCAATCTTATAATCTTGCTTCTGGTCGCGCGCCCAATCTAGGGCTTCGGATTTGGAAGCGGTGCGTTTGACCATCGGTAGCTTGCGGGCGATAATGCCACGCATTTTCTTCTCGATCTTATTTAAGTCAGAGTCGGAAATCTTCGTATCGCCAAAATCGATATCGTAGTAAAATCCGTCATCAATGGCCGGGCCAATGCCGAATTTCGCGTGCGGATAGAGTTCCTTAACTGCTGCGGCGAGAACATGACTTAAAGTATGTCTCATTTTTTCTATTTCTTTCATAGTGTTTCCTTTGCTAAAATACTCTGTAATTATACCACAGTTTTGGCTGACCGCGTAACTTATCCAATATCATTACGGAATACATGCATAGTAGTAGTACCAATATTAGGAGTATAGGTACCATTATTGATATTGGGGTTTCTTATGGAAAAATATCGAATAATATTAAACTATCTGCCGCGAGGTCGTTTGTTTTTGCAGATGTTGCCGCGGATTTTTAGAGTCTTATAGATTTCACTGGTCACATCGCGTGTCCCGTTGCAAATTTCTATGCTTCTGCCGAGTACACGTTTTAAGTCTGGAATAATATCATTAAACTGCGAACAGCCGATAATGACTTTAGACGGGGTGAAGCCTTCATTTATGACATCTCGGTATATGGTTTCCTTTATTTCCGACAATTGCAATTCCCCGTCGTCAATTTTGGCTGGCCAGGAATCGAGTAAAAGAGTTTTAAGGCGGAAACTTTGCCTTAATTTGTGAACAAAAATCCGGCAGTTCATTGATTTTGCGAGAGCTTTTGTGGTTAAAAATAATACGTCTTTTTCAACAAAAGAACACGGATGCTCAAGCTCCAGACCAACAAAATTTTGATTCTGATACTTTCGTTTAAAAAAATTAAGGCTTGTAGTGGTTAATAAATAATTCGCAAAAACAATTAGGTCCACTTTATTAAAATATGGAGTCAAGGCCGCCTCGGCACATTTCCTTGCCTCTTTGACACCGGATAGAATCTCACTGGCGTGACGCCAATCAATAACACGTATGATTTCCGCCACTGGTAATTCTTGCTCCAGGTAATCAGCAAAACCCTCGCCACCATACCCGCTATCAAAAACTACTATTTTCATCATTAAAAAACCTTTCCCCTCCGCTTGTCGAGAATTGTACCATAACGAAAACTGCATGGAGAAAGTTTTTTATAAGTTATGTAACAAATGTTGCATAACTTTAACAATAAAAAAATAAATCCTTTTGGGACTTCTTTCATTGTGTGGTGGGTGATGAGGGGCTCGAACCCCCGACCTTCTCGGTGTAAACGAGACGCTCTAGCCAACTGAGCTAATCACCCACTTCTTGTAATTATATCATATAAACCGGACGAGCGCTACTTTTTGACAACCTTCTTAGTGACATCGAACTTCTCCATGTAAAGCCCGAGCATGAGGCGGGTCTGGGCATAGAAGGCGGCCAGGGACTGATACAGGATAGATGTGATTGGCATTAGAATCCACTGCAGAAGCATAAGAATGCTTCTTCCCTTGCGGTATTTGGCTGGGCGCTTCGGTAGCATTTTGAAAGAAACTAGCACTGACACGATTAAGCCGATGGAAGCAAAGGTCTCGACCACACTAACGATGTTTGGCAAGTTATAGGCCACCATTGAATGGGCGGAGATATTCATAATCATCGGCACCCAACCGCCAAAGGCTACAATCGGTGCTAGAATCGCCAGAGTAATATGGCCATCCAGTAGGCGCCAGAACTTCGGGAAAAGTCGCCAGAACGGCATGATACGATTCTCTTTCCTAACGAAAAGCCGCGAGCCTACGTAGGCAACATCGCTCGCGCCATAATACCAGCGACGCACCTGGACGAATTGCGCTTTAATAGTCTTCCACAAGGTCTCGTCTATTACCGCATCCTGATAGATGGGGATACGAATCGGCAATACGGAATAATCACCGGAGAAAAAGAACAGACTGCGCCAGTATTGATGACCGTCTTCAACGATGGTGCGTTTGCTCCAGAAATTCATGGCCTGGAGAGCCTGAAGAGGCTGTGAATGAGAGGCAAAATTCCTGAGGACATGTGGCCGCATGGTCGTGATGACATTGAAGAATGAGTTTGAAACAGCGATAATGCGTGACGGAGCTGGGGCATCCCAAATATTGTTCATGAACAGCGAAACTGGCTGATAGCTCAGGCGCTGCCTATTCGGATGAGTAATAAACTCATATGCCACTGAGTCTAGATACTTCGGTGCCATGTGATTGTCGCTGTCGAGCGAAGTCACGATGATGTTCTCGATGTGCATCTGATGGGATTTAACATACTCCGCGACCGCCTTGCCGGCATAGGTCAAATTCGGACCCTTGCCAATGATTTCACCTGGTAAGTTCTCGGGGTGCTTTACAGTCATGAAATGTTTAAATGTGCTCTTATATTTCTTGGCTAAGTACTCTGCGGTCTGCTCCATCGGTTCTCCGCCCCGTGCCTCGTAGGCTAACACAAAAATAATGTGGTCGTTAGGAAAAGTAGAATTCACAACAGCCTCGATCGAAGGTTCGAGGACCTCCTTCCCTTCGTCGTAGGCGGTCATAATGACGACATGATAAATCTCGGACGGCTTAGGATAATCTTTACCCATTGTAATCATGAGCTTGAGGTTCTCAACATGTTCGTCGAAATGATAACTATGATTATCGTCATCATAAATACGTTCATAGGCTTCGTGAGGATACTCCAAATCTTCTATGCGCTTCCGCCAATCTACACGACCGGCGCGCTTGATGACTTCGTAACCCTGGACGGTGCGGTAGGCCACGGCAATGGCTTTAACCAAGGTAGTAGCTATGAGAATAAATAGATAAATGGCGCCCAGGACTGGGTCAAGCCACGACAATAAAAATAGTAAAATAATCGCACCATACGAGATTAGCCCTGGCAAGATTTCTAAGAACCGATAAAGCGGCTTGCGCTTTCCGGTCGGTATTTCAAGATTCCTGCGCATTAGCTCTCCCCGAGCAGACGGATCAGAACTAGAAAGGAACCCAGAATCAGCATCGTCGTGGCAAGCAGGAAGAATTTCGTCATACCACCACCACGCTTATGGAAGATTCGTACCGCGAGTAAATTGTGGAAGATTCCAAAAATGATGGCAAGGAGCGGAAAGGCAAACATGTCCGTCCAACTACCATCGCGATAGCCGCCAATATCGCCGTAGCCAACTTTAACTACTGAAGCGCTGGGGTTTAACCGGATAACCGCAAAAATAAACAGGGTCGTGGCGAGGAGCAGATTGATAATCATGAGGATGAGAATGCCCCTTTCGGTGTGATAAAGTTTGATAAAATCTTTTTTAAGCGTTTTCATTGTGATTTCCGGTCAGAGTGTCTACTATTTGATTAACGTGCTGGATAAACATCACATCCCCGACGATACCAACTAGGCCAGTCAAAACCATCATCCAACCCACGAGCAAGGCCACTGCGCCCTCGTTAAAGATGACAAATACGCCGAGAACCAACATGATTAAGGCGATGATGAGAATGTATTTCCAGACGTTAATCTTGGCAGATGCAAGCTTGGTGGCGGTATTGATACGAACTAGCGATTCGTAGACGATGATGATACCGATGACAACGCGAAAAACATTGGCGATGTCGTCACCAATCACAAGTGCCGCGACACCAATCAAAACCGAGACAACGCCGGCAAGTAGGCCGTTATTTAGAAAATCGTTCTGGCCCTTTTCCATGAAATAATTGACGATCTGAAAGCCGCCTTTTACAATGAAGAATGCCCCCACGATGTAGGCTAGGACTTGCACCATCGTCTCCTGGAGAACGATGAATAGAATACCAATAACAATAAGAGCCAAAGACTCAATCACTGCCGACCAGGCTGTTTTTTTGAGATCGCCGCTGACTTGTTCGAGCGGACGTTTGATGATTTCCACCTTAGACATAAAATCTCCTTTTTCCCATTATAACATACTTACAATAAAAATGGAGCCGATGGCAGGGATCGAACCTGTGACCTGCTCGTTACGAATGAGCTGCTCTACCAACTGAGCTACATCGGCACAAATCATATTATTGAAAGGTGCATTCGTAGAATGAGCTGCTCTACTATCACAACTCGGAGCTACATCTGCCCATCATTATATCACATTTTACGTGGTTTACGTTTCTTCTTTGTAATGGCTTGGTTGCGAGATGAGGGGTTGAGGGCATGGAGAAGTTTGGCCCGGGCGTGCGAAGTAATAATACGATCGAGCCAGGACTGCTTAGGGGTTTGGTTCTTACTGGTCAATATCTCCACAATGTCGCCCTGTTCAAGTTTTTTGTTCAAGTTGCTCATCTTACCATTGATCTTAACACCGACGACATGGTCGCCAATTTCGGAGTGGAGCTTATAGGCAAAATCGAGCGGAAGTGCGCCTTTTGGCAGGTCGATAATGTCACCCTTAGGCGTATAGACAAATATTTTATCAGAGAAGAGATTGATTTTAAGCTTCTTTAGATCAACTTTTTTACCCTCACGCAATTTAGCGGCGGTCATCTGAAGCTCAGTGATCCAGAGTAAGTTGGTCGGAAGGTGCTCAATCTTCCCTTTCTTGTAGTTCTCGGTCAGCTTCTGCTCGTTATAATAGAAGCTGGCGGCAAGCCCGCGCTCGGCGTATTCGTGCATTTCTTTGGTACGAATCTGGAATTCTACGACGTGTTTATCTTTCGTGATGACGGTGGTGTGTAGGGACTGGTAGCCATTCTGTTTCGGCATGGCAATGTAATCTTTAATCCGACCCTCCATCGGGGTGTAGAGTGAATGGATGACCCCGAGAGCGAGGTAACAATCTGTAATGTCGTCCACGATGACACGCAGTGCGGTCAGATCGTAGATTTCGTTGATGTTCTGATTGTGCTTGGCGAGTTTTTTGTGAAGGGAGTAAACTGACTTCACGCGCCCAGAAATCTGGAAGGTGATTTTCTCTTTCTTCAGGGCTGCGCTGACTTCGGATTCGATCTTCTGTAGGGATTTCTCGGCGGACTTGTTGTATTTATCGATTAAATCCTTTAGCTTCTCGTACCGCCTGGGGTCGACATATCTGAAGGCAAGGTCGGCCATCTCAACCCGAAGCCTCCCCATGTTAAGACGATCGGCCAGTGGGGCAAAAACCTCGAGGGACTCTTTCGCGATTTTCTTCTGTTTGTCGGGCGGCAGGGCCGAGAGGGTGCGAAGATTGTGTAGACGGTCGGCAAGTTTGATGATAAGCACTCTGATGTCGTCACCGAGAGCAATCATGAGACGGAGGAAGTTGTCCTTAGTGGTGGGAAGATAGGTGTCAATATCACGCATGCCGTTACGGGCCGTGGAAAGTTTGGTGACACCGTCCACCAGGAAGGCGACCGATTCGCCAAACTCTCGCTTGATGTCTTCTAGAGTAAGGTCGGTGTCCTCTACGGTGTCGTGTAGAATGCCAGCGATGATGGTGTCTTCATCCATGCCCCATTCCTCGAGAATCTTTTTGACCGCCAGGGGGTGCACGATGTAGGGTTCACCGGTCTTGCGGAACTGACCCTCGTGGGCTTTTTTGGCAATTTGAACAGCTTTTTCGATACGAGCGGAATCTTTCATGTATATATTATATACCAGAATAAAGTACAATGTCATTAACTTAAGCATGCCCAACAATAAGGCATTTCGTCGATTAACTAAACTAGCTTTTTGATAAGTTCTTTCAATGCGGCATCGCTTTTACATTTGAAGGTCAGCGAACGGCCGTGGATGTAGGCAGGGGCGTTATACTTGGCAGTAAGAGCGTTTTCCTCTTTGATATGCTCGCCACGCTTGATGGCGGAGGCGCTGGAACGCTTCTTGTGTTCGGCGAAGTAGCGCTCCACTTTGCGGGCAGTCCAGCCCTCTTCGATGATCTTGGGGAGGATTTTCTTAATAGTCGCCTCGTCGCGGGAGACAAGCGGACGCATGACACCCTCGGTGAGCTTCTCCTTGACCATGGTTTTTTTGACTTCGTCGGGGAGGCTTAAGAGTCGCATGGTGTTCTGAATGGTGGATTCGGATTTGCCGACTTTGGCCGCAATATCCTCGTCACTCAGGTTAAACTGAGATTTGAGCTTGGCATAAGCAGTGGCAAGTTCGATGGCATTAAGATCCTCGCGCTGGGCGTTCTCAATGATAGATAGCTCGAGACGATTCTGCGAATCAAGAGTACGGATGATGGCGGGGATTTTGGTGAGACCAGCAATCTTACTGGCGCGCCACCTGCGCTCGCCAGCAACGATTTTATATTTGCCATCTTCCCTAGTGACGACGATTGGCTGCAGGACACCGTGTTCTTTAATGGATGCGGCTAAGGCTTCCAGGGCTTCCTGATCGAAATCGCGCCGGGGCTGCTCCTCGTCACGAACGACTTCGTCGATCTTTAACTCTTTTAGTTTACTTTCCTTCTTGTCCTCCGAAGCGGTGGGGTCGAATTCGTCATCAATTAATTCGGTAGGTATTAAACTTTCAAAACCGCGACCTAATCCTTTCATTTTGTTCTCTCCTCTATTTCTTTTGCTAAATCTTTATAGGCTCTGGCGCCTTTACTAAACTTGTCGTAAGCGCCGACCGGGACACCGTGGGACGGGGCCTCAGCGACACGCACATTGCGTGGGATGGTAGTTTTAAAGGTAAGAGTCTTAAAGTACTTCTTGATTTCGTTGTAAACCTGAGAAGAAAGCGAAGTGCGCTTATCGTACATCGTAGCGAGCACGCCGAGCAATTTAAGGTCTGGGTTAGCCTGCTTCATGATGAGCTTCATGGATTCGAGGAGCTGGGCTACGCCTTCCAGGGCGTAAAACTCGGTCTGCACTGGGAGCAGAAGGTAGTTCGAGGCGATCATGCCGTTGACTGTGAGCAAAGAGAGAGACGGTGGTGAATCGATAATGATGTAGTCATAATCCGAGGCGACAGTACGGATGGCATCGCGAAGACGGGTAAATTTGCGGGGCTGATTAGTAATCTCGACCTCAGCGTTGGCAAGCTCTGGCGTGGCAGGAGCTAAATCATAGAACTTATACTTGGTGGGACGGATGGCTTGAGCTAGGCTAGCAGCACCTAGGGTCACATCGGTCATGGTGAGGCCCAGCTTGGTGGGGTCGGTCTTATCTACTCCCAGCCCGGAGGTGGCGTTGCCCTGAGGATCGAAGTCGACTAATAAAGTTTTATATTTATCCTTGGCGAGATAATAACACAGATTAACGGCCGTAGTGGTCTTCCCTACGCCGCCCTTCTGATTAGTGATACAGATTACCTTCGCACTCATAGTACTTACGATTATATCATATTTTGTGGGGGTTGGGAAGATGGAGTTGGCGAGTCAAAAAAACACCCATAATGGGTGTTTTTTTGAGGATTACCTAAAGCTTGAATACTAAGCGATTTTAGTGATTTCAATCTCGGTGTATTTCTGGCGATGGCCAGTCTCGGTGTGGACACGCTTCTTCGCTTTGTAGCGAATATTGCGGACCTTGTCGCCCTTTACTTCGGGCGTTTTGACTTTCGCTGAAACTTTTACGCCCTTTACTACTGGTGTACCAACGGTGGTCTTGTCGCCGTCAATTACAAGTAAAGCATCAAGTTCGAGCTCTTTGGTGCCTGCCGGGAGGAGGTCCACCCGTAGGGTCTCTTTTTCGGTGGCGATGTATTGTTTGCCACCAACTAAAATGACTGCTTTTTTCATATTATTCCTTTATTTGATAGATTTATTTTACCATATTATCTTGATTTTGGGAAGAGGGTTCAAGCGATTGGGTGCATGCTGGCCATAATAAAACACAGTTCATGCCGCTCAAACTACTACCGAACTATACAACGAACTACGTTGCTAACGTAGCGATAGTCGAAATTGTCTGGGCTAACATCACCATCCGAGTATACGAACAATGAATATGCATACTCATTAATGTAGGCCACTGATGACCATGGTCTCACGACGTATCCAACATAATCTAGCTTTCCATACCAGCCACCAATTATTCCAAGATAGATTGGTGTCTCCCAAATCTTTCTGTCATTACCCAACGTCCCTTCATTATCGTTCCAGCCATATTGCTCTATTATAGTGTCTAAGTAGAGGCTAAAATAGTACCAAAAGGAAACGTAGTTATTATTAGTATTACAAATTATTAGCAATACTTGGTTATGTCATTAACAAAGCTTTATGGCTGGGCGATGGTGAAGGATTTGCCGGATGGTGGAGTTGCATATGTAGATGTAGTTTGTCCATAAAGACGGCTAGTAGTATTGTTAATACTGTTCCCATTCGTCCCAGGGATGGTTATAGACCAGGTGGTGGCGGAGTAGCCGGTACCAGAGAACATACCACTCATATTTGTCACGTTGGAAGTATTCCAGGAGGAGAGATTCAAAGTTAAAGTGGTGGCTGAGTAGCCGGCATGATAGAACATGCTGTTCATGCTTGTCACGTTAGAGGTATTCCAAGATGAGATATCACCGATGGACCAGGTGGTAGCGGAGTAGCCGGCGTTAGCGAACATGCCGCTCATATCCGTCACGTTGGAAGTATTCCAGGAAGAGAGGTTGCCAATAGACCAGGTGGTGGCGGAGTTGCCGGCGCCAGCGAACATACCACTCATATTTGTCACGTTGGAAGTATTCCAGGAGGAGAGATTCAAAGTAAAGGTAGTGGCGGAGTTGCCAGCATTATTGAACATGCCGCTCATATTTGTTACGTTGGAAGTATTCCAGGAAGAGAGATCCAAAGTAAAGGTGGTGGCGGAGCTGCCGGCATAAGAGAACATGTAGCTCATACTTGTCACGTTGGAAGTATTCCAGGAAGAGAGATCCAAAGTAAAGGTGGTGGCGGAGTAGCCGACATCAGAAAACATGTAGCTCATGTCTGTCACGTTAGAAGTATTCCAGGAAGAGAGATCTAAAGTAAAGGTGGTGGCGGAGCTGCCGGCAGAATAGAACATGGAGCTCATATCTGTCACGTTGGAAGTATCCCAATCGTTGATACCAGAAATCTCAGAAAGATTGTAAAATAGATAGAACATAAAAGATGAATCAGAGGGCAGGAAGATTTTTTCTCCTTCTGTATAGAAATGCATAATACCAGCATCGTTAGTATTATCAA
>JAZRDA010000027.1:0-37701 GCA_045660085.1 Candidatus Nanosyncoccus sp. | reverse complement strand
ACCTCGGTCGTAACCTCCGGAGCGCCCCAGTAGTAATTAGTTTTGCTTTTATAAACAAGATATTATAAGTAGTACCGTACACGCAAACACACTCGAATCAATGCGATCCAGGAACCCCCCGTGTCCTTCCGACCCTCCCACGCACATCTCTAATTTCTCGAAGAATTTATTCTTAATCACGATTTCGTTCGAATCCTTGACGTTGAAACTACGCTTCAAGTGACTCTCAAACAAATCGCCGAGTAGTGCCAGCGGACCACATAGTAGATACATCCAGTCGGTGGCAAAAGCATTCGCTGCCACCATTTTGATTGCCACGAGACCCACAGCAAATAGTAGTCCTAGAATCGTCCCCTCCCAGGTCTTATTCTTGGAAATATGTGGGAAAGGGCGAGATTTCTTGAAAATCTTACCACCGATTAATTTACCGCATAGATACGCAAACACATCGTATCCCGGCACCCCCAGAATAATGTACCAGAAATAATCTACATTGATCTGCGACACGAAGACGGTACCACATATTAAGAAAGTAATTTCAAACAGAGCTAGTACTATATTATATATAGTGAACTTTTTCTTGAAGAAACTAAAAAGCTCAATTGCCGACATGAAGGCAAATACACCAAATAGAATTTTAAAAGGAATACTGTCAAAGGTATAAAGCGCCAGCAGTGCCACGATAAAAATGCCGAATCCTACAATTACGCGTACTTTGAAGTTCCTATCCATATCACCATTATACAACAATTTTTAAATCCGAGCGCAATATTACAATGCCATTAACTTAAGCATATTTAAGGCCAACAAAAAAAGTACTTTCAGGAACATAAGGACTTGGCCAGAGCGGCCCGGAGCGTGTCCTGAAAGTACTTTTTTGTTGGGCATGCTTAAGTTAATGGCATTGGCAATATTGTATGGTATAATTGGTCCATGCCTTTAGAATTAGTTTACAACAAGATTAAAAACATGCTACGTAAGCTCGACATGAAACTCGAGCGCGCCAAGTATTCCTATGCTGATAAAATGCCGAAGGATATCGAGTATTTCGATGGTGGTATGTACGATGTAGTTTACGAATCGTCTTGCAAATGGCCGCACAATATTGCGCTGCAGTATTTCGATACCGAGATCACCTATAAGGAAATGATTAAGAAAATTAACAAGGTCGCCGCGGCTCTTAAAGCTATCGGTGCCGAGAAGGGTGACCGTATTACCGTCTGCATGCCAAACACGCCCGAGGCGATTTACATGTTCTACGCCATCAACGAAATCGGTGCCGTGGCCAACATGGTACATCCGCTATCTTCCGAGAAAGAGATTGAAGACTACGTCAATCAATCGCATTCTAGTATTATTCTCTGTATCGATATTTCCTATCCGAAGGTGGAAGCGATTATTAAAAATACCGAGCTTGAGCACGTCATCGTGGTTTCACCGACCCGCTCGATGGCAACCATTGTTCGTATTATCTATAAAATCACCAAAGGCCGCAAGAACCACATCAAGAAATCCCAGCACGTGATTACTTGGGACAGGTTCCTACTTAAAGCCAATAAATACATCGGCAATCCACACGCCCGTGTGAATCCTAAAGATGATGCCGTAATCATGTATTCTGGTGGTACTACCGGCAAGCCGAAAGGCATTATGCTGTCCAATCTTAATTTCAACGCTCAGGCACTAGGTGCTAAATACCTCGTTCCGGAGCTATTCAAGCCTGATTATTCCTTCATGGCATTCTTACCTAACTTCCACGCTTTTGGTCTTGGCTGTTGCATTCATATGCCACTCTATAATGGCGCCTGTTCCTTCCTGATTCCTCAGTTCAATCCGAAGAAGTTCAAGAGCTATATCACTAAGTACAAGGTTAATGTCCTAGTCGGCGTCCCGACCGTATTCGATTATCTCACCAAGATCAAATTCAAAAAGGACGAGTTAAAGACGGTGAAATATGTCGTCTCGGGCGGAGATATGATTAGTATGAGCAACAAAGAAAAAATCAATGACTTCCTCCAGGCTCACGGCTCGAAGGCTCTAATTGAGAATGGTTATGGCCTCACTGAGGCCTCGGGTGGTTTCATCTTCTCCCCCATGTCAGTCGCCGAGGATCCGGACGGTATTGGTTATCCTTTGCCTGACAATGATGTAGTTATCATGGATCTTAAGACCAAGAAGCCAGCTCCGCTCGGCCAAGATGGCGAGATTGTAGTTCGCGGCCTCTGTGTGATGAAGGGCTATCTCAATAAACCTAAAGAAACCGAAGAGGCTTTCATCAAGATAGGCGGTAAGAAATACCTCCGTACTGGTGATATCGGCTACGCGGATGAACGCGGTGTGATTCACTTCCGCTCTCGCCTGAAGCGCATGATTATCTCGAATGGCTATAACATTTATCCGGCTAACATTGAAGATATTACCCTAAAATGCAACAAAGTCACGGCCTGCGCGGCTGTTGGTCGTGAGGATAAGCTGCGCGGCGAGAAAGTCGTTGTCTTTGTCGTCCCCACCGAGAAAGCTTCCGAGCGCATTATCAAGAAAGAACTAAATAATATCTACAAGAAACACCTTGCGAAATACGAAATCCCGCGCGAAATCCGCTTCCTGCCGGAACTCCCGAAAACCAAACTCGCCAAAGTCGACTTTAAAGCACTAGAAAATTTGTAAAGCTTGATATATTACATAATTCATCAATATCGAGGGACATAAAGGCAAAATCTTCGATTTTGCCGCCGTAGGGGCGAAGCGATGTGGTAAAATTTATTACCACATCGCGAAGCTCCCGAGATATGATGAATTATGTAATATACGATAGCGTTATAAGCTTGTTCTATTCTCTAAAGCCGCACTCAGGGTGATTTGGTCCGCGTACGAGAGATCGACACCAAGCGGCAGTCCGCGTGCTAGGCGCGTGAGCTTAAGCTTGGGGTTTTGTTCGTGTAGAATTTTCTCTAAGTAGAGAGCAGTCGATTCCCCTTCGACGGAAGGATTAGTAGCGATAATGATTTCCTTAACATTGTCATTATTGGCCCGCTTGATTAATTCACCAATATGAAGCTGCTCCGGTGTCACGCCGTCAATCGGAGAGATGGCCCCACCGAGTACATGATAAGTGCCACGATAGGCATGGGTTGATTCTATCGCATAGATATCAAGCGGCTCTTCGACTACCATCACAGTAGTCCTATCTCGCTCAGGGTCAGAATAAAGTGGCGACACATCTTGCTCAGCATCCATTAGGGCGAAGGTGATTGGGCAAGACTTTACGTCGCTATGAAGACTACCGAGCGCACTAGCGATGTCGTCCGAGACTTGCGAATCGGACTTAAAAAGATAATACGCATATCGCTCAGCGGTTCTTGGACCCACGCCAGGAAGTCTCGACAGAGCATCGATTGCGCGAGTTAAGGCTTGAGGAAGCATATTACATTCCGCCGAGGCCAAGGCTACCAAGTCCGCCCATCAATGGCTTCATCTTGTCAGTGGCGATCTCTTGGGCCTTAGCGAAGCCATCACGCATGCAGTTCTCAATCCAGCGCTCAAGCTCGTGAATATCGTCTAGGTCAACTTTCTCTGGATCGATGGTGACTTTCTTGACCTTCAGTTCACCATTGATCTGCACAACCACGGCGCCATCGCCGGCTTCAACTTCTACGATTTCATTCTTCAACTCTTTCTGAGCCTTGCGGAGCTGATTTAACAGTTTCATTTGATCTAGTTTTTGTCCCATTTTACTCTCCTTCTTTAGGGGTTACAGTATATAGATAGATTATAGCAGAGTTGTCTCTTTTTGGCGAGACGATAATGCGCTCCAGCGAGTAGCCTGCCGGCTTCCCCTCATCGTTAGATAGTATTGCCAGCTCGTCAGGCTTCTCATCGCCTAACTCATCAATCACTTTAATGTCCGATCTGGCTTCCAAAATCTTATAAAAATCATAGTTATCCTTTACGAGTAAGGTTTCGTCACTTAGATTACTTTTAATGATCCCCAGGTTATCAGTAAATAGCTCCGAGACGGTAGGGTTATACCTATAACCATATATATAATGTAGTAAACCAGGGATAATGATTAATGCGAAGAGAATGGTGAGTGGCAACAGAGCGGATATTCTAGCATATGGGTTCTCCGGGAACAGGCCATACCATTTCTCAAGCAAGTATTTAATACCATGCGCAATCAGAATCGAGAAGGGTAGGATGAAAAACACGACGGCATTCGGATTAAAGCCAGTAATAACTATGCAGAACACGATTAGGATCGAAGCGATTGAATTGCGTGAAGCAAAGAATCCTTTAGTGGTGGAGAAAAGTCCAATTAGGGCAAGCGCGAAATTAGGCAGACTAATTAAAGGAGAAAGAAAGACGTTCTCGGTCGTACTATGCCAGGAGAATAATGGCAAGAAACCTGCCGAAATATTACCGAGGAAATTATGCATTTCGAAATCACGGGCAAACAGTAACGCCATAATCGTATCAGGATGATGGATAATACTAATACCAAGAACAGTGAAGCCTGAAATAATAATTAGAATCACAATAGTAAGTGGTAACTTAGGTAGATTCTTGACGATAAATCTTAAGTGCGGCTGAAGTAGAACAAATAGTACGCAGAACACAGCGAAATAAATCATATATGGCGTGAAAATTGCAAGCAGTAAGGCAATGGAGAAGGCGAAACTGTAAAGTGGCTTAGGTCTCTTCTCGCCCTGGATTTTAGAACCAAGCCACAGTAGCAGGGTTGGCCAGAAAACCAGCATGATTAATGGAGTCCCAGAACCAGCCAGGAACAAGAAGGGGGTCGAAAGCACAATTAAACAAGAAGATAGCAACGACACGTTATTTTTAAACCATCGGTTCAGTAGCAGAATTAAAAGAAAGCCTAGTAGCAATCCGACCAGAATACTCGGTAACTTAACTGAATAAGCCGATAATCCAAAAATAATAATAGAAAACTTTTGTAGTACTCGATAAGGTAAATCCACCAAATCCCCATTTACTATGCCGTCTTTACCTAAATAATAAGAACTAGTCGCTGAATCAATCTCGGCCTGCGAGAGACCCTTCTGCGCAAAAAGAGGCAGTAGCAGGAGTAGCATGACGAAAGCCAGGCCCAGTAAAACATATCCAATAACAAACCGGTAACGATATAAAAAAAGTTTAGAAATAGGTTTTTTCTTCACATAAGTATTATAGCACTATTCATGCTGGGTATCAAGCGACATAAAACGCAGCAGTTCGGGGTGGAAGTATAGCTCAATCTTACCGATGGGGCCGTGGCGATGCTTGGAAATGAGTAATTCAGTAATATGTGTTTCTTCATAATTATCATCATTCTGACGATAGTAATCAGGGCGGTGCAAGAACATCACGAGGTCAGCATCCTGCTCGATGGAACCAGATTCACGAAGATCTGATAGAACCGGCCTCGGGTCGTCACGCCCCGTCACGCTACGCGAGAGCTGAGCGAGAGCGACTACTGGAATCTTTAATTCCCTGGCTAAAATCTTGAGACCACGCGAGATTTCGGTGACTTCTTGTACACGATTGCCTTTATATCGATCTGACCCCTGGAGCAGCTGCAAGTAGTCAATGATTACAATCCCAATATCATGGTCATGCATCGCGCGCCGAGCCTTGTTTCGTAGCTCCATAATCGTCATTGAGCTAGTATCGTCAATATAGATCGGCAAATCATCCATTTCGTCCATTGCATCACCCATTTTTTGGAATTCCTCATCCGAAAGATTCCCGGTACGCATTTTCCAGTTATCAATTCCAGACACGTCCGAAATCATACGGTCGATAATTTCATTGGAACCCATCTCTAGCGAGAAGAATAATACACCTTTTTTATTAATGCTGGCGATATTGTAGGCCAGATTCTGTGCGAAAGTAGTTTTACCCATGGCCGGACGTGCACCGACGATAATCAAATCGCCTTTCTGAAACCCAGCGGTCTTCTTGTCTAAATCCCGAAAACCAGTTTTAAGTCCCCGCAGTGCACCTTTATTCTTATGTAACTCATCAATTCGATCGAAGGCATCGGCGAGCAGTTGGTCAATTGATACATAATCACTCTTCACGATCTTATCCGAGACTTCGAACAGCTCCCGCTCAGCAGAGCCAATTAGCTCATCTGGATTTGCATCGTCTTGATAGGCCTTCTCGGCGATATTGGTGCCAGCGCTAATCAGTCGTCGCCTCGTGGATGTCTTCTCGATAATCTCCGCGTAGGCCTTAGCATGTGAAGCGGCCGGGACGAAATTTGATAACTCCGCAAGATAAGTGGCTTTACCAATCTTATCTAGCTGCTTTTTGGATTTAAGCTCCGCAGTTAGTGTTAATAGGTCAATTGGCCGATGGCTGTCGTACAAGCTCACGATGGCTGCAAAAATTATCCGGTGTTTTTCATCGTAAAAATCTTGCGGCTTAATCATAGTCAGAATGTCCGGCAAGACATCATTATTAATGATTAAAGCACCCAGCAGGGATTTTTCCGCCACTTCATCGTGCGGTGGAATCCGACCACTTTTACTATTAGAACGGGCTTGTTCCTCCATCGTTTATTACCTCACCGCCCATTATATCAGATATCTTGGCAATAGTTTCATCTTTCTTCTCGCTCGTAGGTGAATCCGAAATTTCATGTATTGTAATTTTTACATTGTTGCTGATGGCGCTAAAAAGAATCTTCTTATTATTCTCACGGGTCAGAATAGTCCTGACGATTCTTTTGATTGGGTAAATGTGAAGTACTGCGCCATCAAATTCATGCTGGGTTTTTAATAATTGAGAATACACAGCATCGCTAAGCGCTTGGACTTTATCCAGATAAGCTTGCCAATCGAAATCGCTAACCACTGGAGAACTCGCGGGGGCTGGATTCTTTTTATTGGGTGGAGTAGCGGGTTCAGGCTTTTTGACGACGGGTGTAGCGGGTTCAGGTTCTTTTGCAACAGAAGTAATAGGTCGAGATTCTTTTACGGTAGGAGCGACAGGCCTTATGGGGGCGGTAGTTGGCTCGATTAACGCCACCAGTATTTTCGCCTCAGCATAAGGCGCCTTTACTTCTGGGAGCTTAGCCAGTAGTGGCATTAGCTCGGGCTGAGGGGATGCGATAATCGTGCGAATTATCTCATCGGCAATAGTTTCCGCTTTGACTCCAGAATTTAGCAAATTTTTAAGGCAATCGGAAACCTGTGCGACATTCTGGGACACATAGGCTGCTAGTAATTCCTGAATAGCTTCATCCTGTGGCAAACCAAGGGCCTCGAGGACAAGCGCACTGGTAATTTTTTGGTCTGACAGTGTTGAAATCTGGTCAAGCAGTGACAGCGAATCCCGGAACGAACCACCACCACGCTTCACAATGATTCGTAAGGCCTCGTCGTCTATAGGGATTTTTTCCTTCTGGACTACAGATTCTAGGAAGTCAAACATCGTCTTGTCGTCGGCTAACTTAAAGGTAAAAGTCTGGGCTCTAGAAGTAATCGTAATCGGGACTTTGTAAACATCAGTGGTAGCCATAATGAAGACCACGTGTGAAGGAGGCTCCTCTAAAGTCTTAAGTAAGGCATTGAACGCTTCCTTAGTCAACATGTGTACTTCATCGATAATATAAACCTTATACTTCCCAGCCGTCGGAGCGATGGCGGCCTTCTCGCGCAGCTCCCTCACATTATCAATGCCGCGATTACTGGCCCCATCAATTTCAACAATATCTATATAGTCATCTTCAATCTCGTATTTGAAACCATTAATCTCATGTGCCAAAATTCTCGCCACCGAAGTCTTACCACATCCTCTCGGCCCTACAAAAAGATAAGCATGAGAAATCTTATTCTGTTCTAAAGCACTAATTAAAGGCTTGGTAACCTGCTCCTGCCCTACCACCTCGTCAAGCCGAACCGGCCGATATCTCCTGTAAAGCGATTTCATAAGATTATTATACTCTAATAAACTAGAAAATTATAGTGAAAATCACAAAGCCGCTTCTACTGCAGCCCAAGTCGCCTCGTCATTATTGGCGGGGATGATAATCGAAACCTGAGAGCCTTCCCTCAGGTGGAAATAAGTCACAGAAGCATATAGGATCTGGTATTCCTTACCGCCAACTTCCACGAAATACTTGTCATCGTGGTGTGACAAAGTACCAATCACGGTCTTACGCTCCACTGGGCCAATCTGCTTATATAAGAACTTACCCTCTTCAGTAATAGTGAGTTTCATAATATCGCCCTCGACGAGCTTGGACTTAGAAGCATAATTTGCCGGTACTGGATAATTCTTACCATCAGGACCAATCATGATTTGTCCATCAAAAATCCCTTCGATTACCTTGCCTTCTGGACTAGAGACAATCGTCTCACGTGGTGCAGAAATTGTCTCGCCGTCGCCAAGAATCGAAATTAGAAGCTCTTTAGCAGCTGAAAGATTAGTCTCTGCTTCGCTGAGCAGACTGCGCAATCTCTTTATTTGTTTTTCTGGTATTTCAGACATCACCTCGCATTCCTGTCTAAATATAGTATTAATATTATAATACACCTTGCCACATTTAAAGTCAAGTATCTTTAAAGAAAGTTTTCCACGTCAAAAACATCGGTCGAGTAAAAATTGTTGTAAAAATTACAATTAATCAGCTTTCCAAAGTCCAGTATGTTTTTTCCCGTTAATTATCATCGTTGGGATACCTTTAATTCTTAGCTCGTTTTCAATAATGTTCTTGTTCTCAGTCATCTTGTCAGTAATCTCAGGATAGTTTACAATTTCCCTAATCTCTTCTAGGCCAGATTCGTCAATACCTTCCTCTGATAGCCAGAGTTCGATCTTATCAATCGCTTCCTCCCGTGAGTAATCTTCGTTGAATTTATTTTGGTAGGAAATTCCCTCACTATTCTTACCAGTGAAGATACGATCGATAATGGTAAGAGATAATCCAGAGCGTATTTGCTCGGTCGCGAACATGTAACGTACGATTATCTCAGAGTTCTTGAACTTATAATTTCCGTCTCCGTCCTGGATAGCGAAAGGCACCAGTCGCACATTATAGCTATCAAAGAAGCCAGCACTCTTTTGATTACGGTAAGAAATCATACATACCGAGCACCCAGGGTCAAAGATATCAACTACAGTAGAAAGCTCTTCTACATATGCCCCACTCACGTCAATATAATTAAAATCATAATCCTCGGCCTTATATGTTCTAAACTTATCTGGAATTGCCTCAAAGATTTCACCCCATTCAGTAAACCAACGGCCGGTCGCCTCAATTGGATTGCTTGGCTCCACTTCGTCAATCGAACAAATTTCAGCCCCAAGCGAACAAGCAGATGGCTTAGTGATATTACATGAACCGAGTATCCAGAGTGCCAAGAGCGATTTAATTGCCGTCAGAATCGCCCAAACTGCCACCACCACAATTACGACTGATAGAATCTCAATTACTATAGAAAGTGGTCGTACCCATTTTGGATGCTTTAACATAACTTTCGACAGGAGAGTATTCTTCACGTCTTCCTTAAAGCCGGTCTCGCATTTCTGTAGCCTCACCTTTTTCCATAAGCAACCCCAGGCCTTCTTCATGGCTTTAAGGTAAGACTTGCCAATTTGTGGTTTAAAAATCGAAATAGCGGCCACAAACACACCGATTAAAGCTAAAATAATAAACGCAGCTATACAGACCATAATGAACTTATTGTAGCATTATTGGATAATTTTTTCCATAACTTTTTTGACTTTTGCGATATCCTCTGGCCGATTATGTAGGCCAAGCGAAAATCTTACCAGTGGCGGCAGGTGAAGTACATGATCTAGGTAATAATGCGCGCAGAAATAGCCAGTCCTTGCCATAATATTTTCACGCGATAAAGCCGTACCGAGCATATGTGAATCAATCCCTTCAACAAAGAAAGACATCGTAGGGTTGGGCTCGCGATTGATTAAGTGAACCTTAGGCGAATTAAATAAGAATTCATAGAGAGCAGTATAATTTGCTTCTAAATCCTTCCAGGCGGATTTCGGCAAATTCATTAGCCACTTCAAGGCCGCACCAAGCCCCACAATCTCACCCCAAGCCTGGAGGCCCGCTTCGAAACGAGTATAACGATGCTCTTTACCTTCAGCCGAAAGAAGATATTTATCGCGCATCACGTCGTCCACCATGCCACCACCCAGGATTAGCTCGTCCATTTTATCCATCAAATTATTTTGCCATGCAATCACTCCAAGCGAAGGCGCATAGAGCTTATGTGCTGAGAAGCAAATCGCATCTGGCTCGGCACCTCGTAAAACATCCACCGAGTGCGCCATTGCCTGTGCCGCATCGATAATTACAATCCCGCCAGCTTTATGCACACATTTAATCAAATCATTAATATTGAGTAATTTGCGGCCATCGAAATTCGAAGCGCAGTTTAATACCACTACAGATTTAGTAAAATCATACTTTTCCAAATCAATCGAACCATCTTCTCGCCTCTCTATTACCTCGCGGGGTAGCCCAGTTCGTTTTGAAAAAGCTATGCTAGATAAAAACGGTGAGTTGTGTTCAATCTCAGTCGTAATGATTTTCTTAAAATTCGCAGGATTTAATTGTGACAGGATTAAATTAATACCATAAGTGGTGTTTAGGGTAAAAGAGACGGTATAGTTCTTTGCTTTGAGGCCTAAGTATTTCAAGACTAGTCCCCGGGTCTCCTCCACTTTATCATCGGTCTCGACCCCCCATTTATACTTCACGCGTTCTCCGCATGAATTATGTTTAGTGTAGTAATTGTTAATTGCATCAATCACGCATCTCGGCCGAAGGCTTTGGCAGGCTGCATCAAGATACACTTCCCCATTGTTTAGATAATCAAATTCTTCCATGTAAGTTATTATATAACAAAAAACGCGTTATTATATAACAAAAAACGCCCCGTAGGGCGGATTTTGCCAATCAGTCAACCAATTTTAGTAGAAAACTTAAGCTAGTTCTACAGTAGCACCAGCCTCTTCCAAGGCTTTCTTCATTGCCTCGGCTTCTTCTTTTGCTACTTTTTCCTTGACAGTTGCAGGAGCACCATCGACGATTGCCTTAGCTTCGCCAAGACCAAGTCCGGTAGCTTCCTTCACAGCCTTAATTACTGCAATCTTTTGTGCGCCAGCTTCCTTGAGGATGACATCATATTCAGACTTACCCTCGTCAGCACCGGCAGCATCGCCACCAGCAGCTACTGCAGCTACAGCTGCGACTGGCTCGATACCATATTCATCTTTTAGTAAAGTTTTTAGTTCGTTAACCTCAAGCACGGTCAAATTGACAAGCTCTTCAGCTAACTTTTTAATATCAGTTGCCATATTTTATCCTTTCGGTTAATAATTATTTGGTTGCCTCTTCAGCGTGTTTTTCAAGACCAGACACGATACCATTGACACCAGAAAGCAGTGTATCCACAACCTGGGCAATAAGTTCGTTCTTGGTTGGAAGATTACCAAGCGTGGTAACTTCTTCCTTAGACATGTTCTTGCCATCCTCGCCAAAACCGCCAATAAGTTCCATCTTATCGTGAGTTTTTGCGAACTTAGTCAAGACCTTAGCTGCATCGAAATCTTCGTCAGAACCAATAGCATAAAGCAGTTGTCCAGTCAGGTCCGAAGTCTCAGTATTCTTAAAAGCACCAATTTCTTTCATTGCCACTCTTACGAGACGATTCTTCACCACTTTAATCTTGACACCAGCTTCGCGTGCCATTTTCCTTAGCTCTTGCAGCTCCGCGACGGTCAGACCCTGATATTTGGCATAGACTACCATCTTAGAGTCACTTAAAAGCGCAGTCAGATCAGCAACCAATGTGTTCTTTTTATCCTTTGAAATTGCCATAAAAAGTCCTTTGGTTAGTTTTAATATTTTGGTTGACTAATTGTTAATAAACGTCACCAAACAAAACACAAGATTTATCCTCGGCGACATAATTAAGGCAAAGCCCGTCGCTGTCTTTGGTAACTAATCCCATTATATCATAAAAAGTCGTAATTAACAACACTATAACAGGTGCTTAGAGGTAGAAAACTGAAACAGGCTACCGATGGCCGTAAGACCGATTAAAACCGGCCAGTAGAAAACCTGCATACTAAACTGCGGAAAGAAGGCAAAAATCACCAAAGTAAGAGCATACGCTCCAGCGATGGAAGTTGCAACAATAATCGCAGGTCGCATCATTGTAACCGCGAGACCCGCGAGGATTATAGCTACAATCGCACCAATCGCCAATATTTGTATTTCCGTTCCAAAATACCTTACAGTGACAATCATAGTAAGGGCGAAACAAATCCCACCCACGCAGAGTTTCTCGATTGTAAATCCCAGCATGGCAAGCAGTAGCCCGCCGGCGATAGGCAGAAGATTCTGCCACAATGCATTATTTACAACGTCGGGTGCAATCTTGCCGATTGTGGGAAGTAGAATCGTCACGAGATTAAATCCTAGAATAAACCATATTATAAAGAATGCTATTCGCTTAATCCGGTAACCAAATAGCAACACAGTAAGACCAAGCAATATAAAGATTATGAGTTGATAAGTTTCCATTTCAATGATTGTATCCATAAACTAAGTATAGCATGAATAGGCTTATTTTGGTAATGCCATTAACTTAAGCATATTTAAGCCCAACAAAAAAAGTATTTTCAGGAACATGAAGACTTGGCCAGAGTGGCTTGGGAGCTGCTGTCCTGAAAGTACTTTTTTGTTGGGCATGCTTAAGTTAATGGCATTGCCTTTAGCAAGGATTATTTAATTATATAGATTTTCAACCATAATCGAAGGCCCCATCGTGGTGGTCATGAAGACTGACTTCACATAGGAACCTTTAAGCGAAGCTGGCCTCTGAGCCTTCAAAGAATCGAAGAATGCAGTGGCATTTTCCAATATTTTATCAGCGCCGAACGAAACCTTACCAATTCCAATATGGACAATTGATTGTTTGTCGACACGGTATTCTACCTTACCAGCTTTAGATTCTTTAACGGCTTTTTCAATGTCATTAGTAACCGTACCGGCCTTCGGGTTAGGCATGAGGCCTTTCGGACCAAGCACACGAGCATATTTACCGAGCTTCGGCATGTACTGAGGAGTAGAAATGAGAACATCGAAATCAATCGTCCCCTTCTCAAGCTTCTTTAGGAACTCTTCATCCTCGGCGTAATCGGCACCGGCTGCCTTCGCGGCCTTACAAATATCAGCCGGAGCAAAAACAGCTACCTTCACGCTCTTGCCGTTACCATTTGGTAGCACCAATGTCGAGCGGATGTTCTGGTCAGCTTGCCTTGGGTCGACACCAAGCCTCACATGCAGTTCAATGCTGGCATCAAATTTAACTGGACTGGTCTTAATGGCTAGCTCGGCGGCATCCTCTAATGAATAGGCCTTGCCTTTCTCAATTAGCTTTGCTGATTCTTGATATTTCTTGCTGCGGCGTTCTAGCTTAGGGCGTACGATCGGAGCGGCACCCTTTGGCTTGACTTCCTTGTCCTGGGCTTTGCGCTCTTCTTTACGAGCCTGGCGCTCCTCTTCGGCTTTAACTTCTTCAATGTGTTTCTTTGATTTCTTGCCGGATTTGGCAAATTTCTCTGGCTCAGCTTCAGTAGCTTCAGCTGGAGCTTCAGTTGTTTCCTCGACAGAGACAGGCTGCTCTTCTGGAACCTGCTCCTCGGCTTTGACTTCTTTTTCAGTCATGATTTCCTTTCTGTGGTGCAAACGAATCAATCTCCCACAATTAAATAATAACAATATTATAACAAATTATTAGGAATTTGCAAGGCATGAAAATGGGAGGCCGAAGCCTCCCGGCATGATTAGTGATAGGCGAAATGAAGAGAACCCTTCGGCCCGCAAAGCGGGTAAGAAGGATCAAAGTTGCCAGCCGATCTTGTCTTTTTCTTGGAGCCACTGTGCTTCAGACAATACTTCGCTGTCTTCACGTATTCCCGCATGGTTGTGTAGGCATACGACTCAAACACGCGTGAAATATTGTTGCGAAGACGGACAAATTGGGAAACATCTTTGTAGCGAAATAAAATCACAAATACTTCACCCTCAGTCAGTGTTTCCAGAAAAGGATTAGATTTAAGGTAACTAAGATTGAACTTGTCAAGCTCTTTAACGCTGATTTTGAAATCGCGTTGTGACTTTCTTCGTTCCTTCACTTCATTTCTTACGGAATCATATTCCGCCATATCATCAATGAACTTTTTCCTCATGGCCAATAATTCATCAACGATACTACTAATCATTTTAGCATTTTCCATAACTATTTTCACCCCCTTATGGATTTTTTAATGCTTTCCCGATTATATCGCTATTTTAAATAGAAGTCAAAAATACCTCCAGAAGGAGGTATTTAAGAAGGATTTTAATTGCGATTAATCGACTACTTCAACACCCATCGAACGAGCTGTACCAGCGACAATCTTGATTGCGCCATCGATATCGACAGCATTTAACTGCTCCATCTTCTTCTCGGCGATTTCCTTTAGCTGGGCCTTGGTAATCTTGCCGACCTTGTCAACATTTGGCTTACCGGAGCCCTTATCAATCTTAATCGCTTCACGAATTAGGTCGTCAACTGGCTGGCCTAGGCAAGTCCAATCAAAGGAACGATCTTCGAATACTCTAATATGGACAATCACATTTTTACCCATCAGGTCTTTGGTCTTTTCATTAAATGGATTGATGAAATCCATCATGTTTAGACCCCACTGACCAAGTGTCGAACCTACCGGAGGACCTGCGGTCGCTCTACCGGCTGGAATACGTAACTTCAAATTTCCAATAACTTTCTTTTCTGCCATAAAAACCTTTCTAGTGCGTAACGATAATATTATATCACAATTGCTTTACTTGTAAAGCATCGAGTTCGACCGGAGTTTCGCGCCCAAACATTGAGACCATCACCTTGAGCTTACCCTTATCAGCATCAATCTCGGAAATCGAACCATCAAATCCCTTAAACGGACCATCGGTAATCGAAACTACTTCACCGACTTCATATTTGACTGAGAACTTCGGATCTTCTACGCCCATACGTTTCTTAATCTTGGCAATTTCCTTGTCGGAGACAGGGGTTGGCTGTGTGCCATTGCCAATAAAACCAGTCACACCAGGTGTATTGCGGATAATATACCAAGTCTCATCCGAGAGCTTCATATCCACAAGTACATAACCTTGCAGAATCTTACGGTCGACAATCTTGCGCTTACCGTTTCTGATTTCGATTTGTTTTTCTTTCGGGACGATGGCCTCAAAAATCTTATCCGCCATCTCCACGGTGTTGACACGTTGATTGATTGAGTCAGCTACCTTATCCTCATAACCAGAATAGGTTGAGATTGCATACCAGGCTCTTGTGTCATCATATCTATTTACTGCCATTTTTTCCTTTCCTTATTTACTTAATAATAAACTAAATATCCATGAGAAGAACATATCAAGTAGTGTAATAATAATCATAAAAAGTGCGGTGTATATTATTACAGCTAGTACCATCTTCCAGGTAGCCTTACGATTTGGCCAACGTACTTGCCTTAGTTCGCGCCAAGAATCGCGCAAATATCTGCCAAGATAAACAAAAGGGCGAATTAATATAAAAGGCTTACGTTCCTTAGAAGAAGATTGCTTCTTGGCAAGCTTCTCGGCCTTCCTAGCATCTTTACGATTAATCTTTTCGAGCTTTTTGTCTTTGACGACAACTTTCTTACGAGTAATTGTCGGCTCACTAGACTCCTCTTTTTTGGAAGAATCATCGCTTGCTTTAATTCTGGTTATTTTAGCCATCTTACTCCTTATATGTATCAAAAAAGTCTGATACCAGACTTGTCAATAGTATACTACTTCGGGAATAAATAGTCAAGGTAATCATTCATCATTCTAGCGCCAGATATAATAGGTAAGAATGCGCTTAATTGATGTTGTATCATGAATTCTAAATCAAAATCGTTCTCCCACACTGCGATTGTGTCTTGCATTTGCTGATAAAGCATATCAAGCTCATCACCTTCATTCTTGCCATTAACATTAAAGTAGTCATTCATATGTGCATCGGCCACACCGCCATCATGAGTAGAAATCAGGAGATTAAGATTTGCTACATCCTTCATCCAGCTGGTCCCACACGCCTCTAGCCCGACAACCGGAACATTAATTGCAACATTGCTACCACACGAAAGACCGAAAGCTAACTCCTCATCGTAATCCACGAGATAATGAACATGTTCTCTCAAGTAATCGTCTGAATCGACTAAATTAAGGATATACTTTAATTTTGAGGACATGATTGTGTCGCCAGTATGGATTCTCCCGGTCAAAATATAGTGAGCTCCGCGCGGCTCTAAAATATTACGTAGCCGAGTAATATCACGAAATGGTAAATCAGGGCGTTTGTAATCGACAAAACGGCGTTTAAAGTCAAAGATAAAGTCATTACTATCAAAATGTAAAATCTTGCCATTTTGATCAGGACGGCTCTTTAAGCATTCATTCAGTATTTCCCTACCGTTTGACTTGAATCTCCTAATACTATCAGCAGTCAAAGCCGAAAGCTTTTGCAAATACACTTCCGTCGAAAGATTAACATCGTCCAGAATAGCATAATCATGATAGAAGTCTAAGACACACGGCATAGTCCAAGTATCTAAATCGATACCATTAGTAATGGCCTTAAATTTAACCTTATTCCCAGAGACATCATGATAATTCGCTACTCTAGCATGAAGTTTCGACACACCGCTCTTGAGCTCGGCGATCTCAATTGTCGCAGAAGAAAGCTTGATATGGCCACGATCGAATTTATCGGAAAGCCATTTTTTCACCGCGGCAGACTTAAGGTTCGGAAACACGAAGCGAGTGAATTGTTCGTAAGAAAATTCCGCCTCAGCCGCCTGAACCAAGGTGTGATTAGTGTATAGAGTATGTTTCCTCGTGTAGACCATCGCTTCATAAAAATCCATCCCATTACTGGACAGCTCATCAAGCCGCGCCAGTGCAGCAAAAAAGGTCGCAATTTCGTTTAATTGCATGATGGCCGGCTTCAAACCTATAAGCTTTAGGGCGGCATAGCCACCAAACCCCAGGGCAACTTCTTGGTATAAACGGTGATCGGAGCCGCTTAAGCCAGAATAAAGCTCACCAAAATTCGGTTCCGTAATAGCGATAATGCGCGAACTCTTAAATTTCTTCTCGATGACATCAAGTTTGCAAAGCGTTCCGCAACATTTGATGAAGACATTATCAATAAACTGATACCCAAAATCATGATAATCAACCGGTTTGCGAATATCCTTAATAAAACCATTCTCCATTTGCTGATGGGATTCAAATGGATAAAAAGGAGTAATCAGTGTAAACGGAATCTGCATTTTTTCTGCAATTCTCCTCGTGTCGGCCGCGAGCACACCCAGCCCGCCCCCGCCGCGAATGCCATTTTTCTTATCATATAACTCAATAGTCCAATAAGTATACGGCCTTTCAGGCGAAAGCGCCTTGGTCAGATGAGTCCTCTCGACTGCATCGTAAAAAACATCAATATCTTCAATATTCTCTAATGGATGATAAAAATAATCATTGTCGGTCATACATAATTATTTTAGCATAAAAATTTTACAGAACAATGATTAATGCCATTAACTTAAGCATACTTTAAGCCTAACAGACAAAGTACTTTCAGGAACATGAAGACTTGGCCAGAGCGGCCCGGAGCGTGTCCTGAAAGTACTTTGTTGTTGGGCATGTTTAAGTTAATGGCATTTATGTAATCTAAAGTTTTAATACCAAAACTCTTTTGGTAGTTGATCAGCAATACGTTTATGGAAGTCCCAATCAAAACCTTCAAGTCGCTCTGGATTACTAGTTTTAAAATACTGCTTACGGATGTCTTTTGCTGTCATAATTTCACCAGGAATTAGACGGTATTTCTTCCAGAAATTAAGTCCCCGCTTATAATCTTTGGGCGGTAGAATGGCTAAGGGTAGAAAATCGCAGTTCATTTCCGGGTCAGCATAGAGCTTTAACGCTAACATTGACATAGTTGGTATGATATCTTCCTCCTTCTTGAAGGTAGCCTCGTTTTTAAACACCGTAGCTTGTCGCGTAGCGGAAGGAGCCACGAACACCACTCCGCCCTGTTTTAGTCCGTCATGAGAAATACTGGTATATATATTACGGAACTCTTTTTTCAGGCGTGAACCTTCCTCAAACAATAACGACACCTCTTTTAGATTCATCTTCTGCCAAGTAGAAGGAGTAATTATGGGGGTAATAATGATACCAAGCCGCTTAATCCGATCATAATTTGGCGCCAGAGACTCATACCACGGCAAATTTACAGGAAAAAACATGGGCTTATCACCCATAATATCAATCTTCATTGTCAGGATTCTCGCAATTTCACCAAGTGAGGGATGATTGAATCCAACCACGAGACCATTTTGCTTGTCTCTAGGCATGCCAGTATATGAACCAGGTGTGAGTTTCGAAAGGTCTTTCACCAATTTGCGACGTGCCGCCCTATTATGCTCCACAACATTATTCTTCGGCCCGGTCGTACGAAAGAAAAAATTAATAGCAGCATTGCATGCTTTCCCGACCGGCACCATTTCTTTTCGTAAGTCTTCAGCCCCCAGTGAAGCTAATAAGGAATAATTTTCGTGTTGTAATTTGTCTATAATTTGCTCAGCGCTTAATTCTTTAAGTTCTTTTTTTGTAAAAATATTTTTACGTCTTGCCATAACTAAATTATAGCACATGTGGTAAAAATTAAAGTTTTTCACAAACTAATCGATTAGATGGTAGATAATTGCGAAACTATAATATCCTCGATTTGTCTACCATCTACACCGGTCATACCAAGCGATTTAATTCCGTTTATAATTCTATTCCGTTCATCTAGCGGGACCACTATGTGCTCAATATAATTCGGACCGATTCCAATCCGGAACATTTGTTCATTATCCTCAAACTCTTCGTTATTTTTTGCAATTAGAGAAAACAATTCTTCTGGAGAAAGACGATTAATGTAAGTGTCGCCGCTCGTTGTCCCATATTGATCATCTGGATAAGCATACCAATCCATGCGATCCCATAATTTAGGCTTAAAAACGACAACAGCTCTAAATTGTGCTATATTATTAATCCTGGTTTAAAAGCGAGTTGAGCGTTCTGTCTATATCATCTACGAGAAGGTCTTCTTTAATATTAGCTGGTTCTTTTAAGTCGTTAAGATGAAGACCATCAATAGAATCTTCAGACAAAACGTTTTGCCAACGAGTAAAGGTATTATTTTCTGAATTGTCTGAGGCAATTTCATTCTTCATGATAAATACCAGTATAACATTCAAAAAGTAGTTAGTCTATGTATTTTTTTGCGCAACAAAAATGGCTGGGGTGGTAGGACTCGTATCGAGCTTTAGCGAGATCCGAGTTCTGCTTTTTCAAGTTTTGTTGAAAACAAAATGGCTGGGGTGGTAGGACTCGAACCCACGAATGTCGGGACCAGAACCCGATGCCTTACCACTTGGCGACACCCCAGTATGAATCTAATTATACCACAAGGCTATTCGCTTCGCAACGCCTCTACTGGATCCTTTTTGCTGGCCGAACGGGCCGGTATGAGACCACCAATTAGAGTTAGCACGATTGATAAGACAATCAAGAATAAAGCCATCCGGATGTCTAAAGTAGCCGAAAGCGGTATATCGCCAGTAAAATGGTGAAGGATGAGGTTAATTATTGGAATCAGAAGATATGATATCAGTACGCCAAACAATCCAGACAGAAGTCCGATAATGAAAGTTTCCGCATTAAATATTGACGAAATATTATGTTTGCTCGCCCCAATCGCTCGCAAAATTCCAATCTCTTTCGTCCGTTCATACACTGAAATATAGGTAATCACGCCAATCATAATTGATGACACGATAAGTGAAATTGACACAAATGCAATTAATACATACGAGACGGCGTCCACGATGGTCTTCACTGAGGACATCAAAACTCCAGTGGTATCAGTGTAATCAATCACTTTCTCATCCATGTTTAGTGAGCGCATTTTGTTATTATATTCTTCCAAAAAGTCTAGGAAGTGAGTTTTTCCATCAAAACTCCAGAAATAAAAGGACATCGTGGTCGGGTCATCCAAATCTTGATACCCCAGCGCCGATAAGTTTGTCGCGAGTGTCGATTTACGTTTGGTAAACATTGCCGTCACTACGCGCGACAGCTCATCCTCGCTAAAGTTAAGACGAAATGCACCAATGATGGCATCTTTATCGACATTAAAGGCAGAGGCAAAACTATTGGTAAGATAAGTCGAAAGCTCTCCCACCTTGGTTAAAATTTCTTTCTTCATCGTAACTTCTGTAATTGCTATCGAAAATGACTCGATTGCAGACTTCACTGGTAAAGCTTCTAAATATTGTTCAGTTACAGGGCTAAAGAGCAAATCAATGATAGGAATTGGCATCGTTTCAGTATCATAAGGAATACTCTGTTCCTGCATGGCTGCCTCAAATGCTGCTACGTAAGCACTTAATAATCCCTTCAAGAGTCCAGCAAAAGTTGATTTGAAGGTATCACCAGGAATCGAGTATTCCTCCTCAAAGTCCGAAAAGCTCTCACCAGAAAGAAATTCATCAACTATCGAATCAATCTCATTTTTAAGAAAAGTACCCGAGCCATCCAAGCCGGCAATTGAAAGCTTTAATTTGTCAGCTAAATCCTTGAATCTGTTAGTTAATTTATCATGAACAGGTGTAATATCAGCAGTGATATCATTCGATATTTGTTGAATATATTCTGATGTCTTCGCTGCCACGGCATTTTGATCGATTTTTACTCCAAAAGCTTGTGCTAATTTATTCTCGTCAATTGAAACCAAATCCGAGAACTCAAAATTATAATCGTTTCCTTCCTCACTGAAGCGTGTATTGGAGAAAATATCAACTTCCGGATTAGCCAACTGTTTTTTGACAATTTCCGTTTGGCCAGATAAATCCACAATGTGGGTAATTAAGGAGGGTAAATAGGCAATTCCACTCCCCGCAGACATCATTTCGGTATTAGTTACCGCTACGCCGACGATATGCAGCTTCTCGGCACTATTATATATATTACGCATATAGTCTTTATCATCCGACATATCTTCATAGACATCGTATTTACTATTAAACTTAAATGTTTCCGTCGCTGGGATTAATCTAAGATCTACGTTCATTAAGTCATCATAGCTTAATTCGAGCGGCTTATTATCAATCGTTACTCGTTCCCCACTCATAATTTTGGAAATTATTTCATTTAATTCCTGAGAATCATGGAATCCAAGTGAGTAGGTCAAAAGTTCCGAAATCTGATTACGATTATTGAGCACTACGACCATTTCATTGTATTCTTTGGGATATCTACCAGCCAGGAGTTCAGTATTATTCTGTAAGTTTTCTAATTCAAACTGGCGAAACACCGAAGTCATCGTGGAATAATTTCGAAGCAGCGATGTCTCACCAATCAGTGAAGAAAACATATTACTCGGATTCATCTTGGCGACCTGACCAGTAGCATCTACTGTGTATATCACAGGGTCCACGTTGTATTCGTATTCAACCATGCGAATATCATCCTCAAGTTCCGCCTTATGTGCTTCAAGATAAGTCGCAAAGCTAGGTAGGTCATTATTAGAAACGGTCCCTAAAGTTGAAGTTAGGATTTGATTCTCGATTAGAACTCCATCCTGCCGATCTCCCGTAGTCTCTCCAGTCAAACTCAGCAGAATCCCAGTGAGATCAGCAGTTTCCTTCTGTAAACGCAGAGGATAAGATGTCAAAGTATCCTCCTCAATCTTATCAATATAATTCTGGAATCCAGTCGACACCGCGGAAATAAGCGCAATCCCGATTATTCCAATCGACCCCGCAATTGCGACCAGTATCGTTCGTGCTTTTTTAGTGAGCAAATTCCGCATCGAAAGCCCAAACGCTGTAATAAATGACATCTTGGTCTTCTTGGATTTTCGCTCAGACTCGATCAAATCTAAATCAGTTTTAATCTTGCCGTCATATGGATTCGAATCGGCCGTAATCTTTCCATCCTTCAGATTAATAATACGAGTGGCATACTGATTGGCGAGGTCAGGATTATGAGTCACCATAATCACGAGTTTATACTTCGCAATTTTTTTGAGCAAATCCATTACCTGCAAAGATGTCTCCGAATCTAGCGCTCCCGTCGGCTCATCCGCAAGTAATATATCAGGATCATTAACAAGCGCACGCGCAATTGCAACACGCTGCATTTGCCCACCTGACAGCTGGGCAGGAAGCTTATGGATATGCTCCTCAAGCCCCACCTCCTTCAAAACTTTCTTAGACCTGATTATTGATTCGCGCTTAGAAATACCAGACAAAGTCAGGGCTAGTCGCACATTCTGTAGAACGGTCTGGTGAGGAATAAGATTATATGACTGGAAGACAAACCCAATCCGATGGTTGCGATAAGCATCCCAATCTTTATCCCGGAATTTCTTGGTTGATTTCTCATTAATAATTAGGTCACCCGAAGTATAGTCATCGAGGCCGCCAATGATATTTAAGAAAGTGGTCTTACCGGAACCAGAAGGCCCCAGAATAGCTGCAAATTCATTAGTACGAAAATTAATCGACACATTATTTAAAACGGCTCTTTTTATCCCACCGGTCAAATAGACCTTAGAAACTCCCCTAACTTCAAGCATATATATTACATTATACAATACTTTTAGCATTATTTTAGTTTTTCATATATAATACGAAATATGGAAAAACAGAGTTTTTGCAGAGTAGAGAAAAAATATGTAATTAAAAAATCCGATCAGAAGACGTTGCTCCCTATCATTAAGGCAGAAATGCAGCCAGACAATTACTTCAAATCTGAAATATTCAATATCTATTTCGACGACGATGATTATAACATGATTACTCAATCAATTGACTGGGTTGATTTCAAAGAAAAAATTCGTGCCAGAAGTTACAAAGGTTACGACCGCGTTTTCATTGAAATCAAAACCAAGATTCGGGGTGACGATGAAAACTTGGGCCATAAAAGACGTATTATGGTAACGAGAAAAGAATTCAAAGAGTTTATTAATCAAGATGCTTCCCTACGTAATATAATTAATCATAAGAATGTAACTAGGAGCGAACTTCAAGTTGCCGAAGAAATTGACTATCTAGTCAAGTATTTAAATCTAAAGCCCAGAATCCTAGTTTCATACAAGAGGACATCATATCGCAATCAAGAAGGTCTTAGAATTACATTTGATGAAAATTTAAGGTATCGCACCAAAGATTTCAGGTTCAATAAACAAAAAGATGATAAAATATTCTTTGAAGACACACAAAGTGAGATCATGGAGCTAAAATCCCAGGACTCGTTCCCATTATGGTTGGTACGAGAACTATCAAAGCTCAAAATTTATCCAAGGCAATTTAGTAAGATTGGTAGTATATATCAAAAGATAAGAAAGGAGAATGATGTTTAACACCATATTTAATACACCGTCAGAAGGGCTTGATATAACGACTGGCTTAATCTGTGCCGGAGTAGCATTACTGCTAGGCATAGTGATTGCAATCGTCCATATGAAAACGTCGCAAACTACAAAAGGTTTCTTAATCACACTTGCCACACTCCCAGTGCTGGTTATGGCAGTTATGATTATGATAAATGGCAACCTCGGCACTTCAATCGCAATCCTGGGTGCCTTCTCGCTAATTAGGTTCCGTTCGATGGAGGGCCAAGCAAAGGATCTACTTAGTATTTTCTTTACTATGGCGATAGGGCTTGCTTGCGGCATGGGCCATATATTATTTGGTGCCGTCATTACATTAATCGGAATAATCTCAATTCTATTCTTTTCTTATACCAGTTTTCTCGAGCCCAATAAAAATCAGCGCATTCTAAAAATCACCATTCCAGAAGATTTAGATTACGAAGAAGTATTTAATGAAACCTTCAAGAAGTATACCACCAAGGCCACACTTGTACGCATGAAGACGGTCAACATGGGAAGTTTATACAAACTAACCTACGACATTAAATTGCGTAAAGGCATTAAAACCAAAGATTTTCTGGATGAAATCCGTACCAAGAACTGTAATCTTAAAGTTTTATTGTCTCAGCCTTATCTAGATGAGGAGATTTAAATGAAACTAAAGTTTGATTCTAAGTGGCTTATACTTTTCGTGGTACTGGTCTCGGTCACCACGATGACAATCTTAATGAATAAAACAAAGGATAGCACAGTAGACACCATCACGTCGACAATCGAAATTGATAACGACGACGCTACGGTAGATTGGGATGCACTACCTACAAAATACATCGAGTTAAACGAAACTCTAAACATCACACAATCTGGCATATATCATCTGAGTGGTATTATGAATGATGGTTATATCTACATCAATTCAGACGACACAGCAATTATTAAAATAATTCTTGACAATGCTAGCATTAAAAACACCACCGGGCCAGCAATTTATTGTGAATCCGCAGGTATTTTAGCAATCGAATTAATTGGCGAGAATACAATAGAAGATGGTTCCGCGCGTATCGATACAAAAGATACATCTGGCGCAATTTTCAGCGAGAGCGATCTCATAATTAGCGGTGATGGCAAACTAAAAGTTATAGCCAACTATCAAGATGGTATTGTCAGTAAGGATAACCTGAAGATTAAGAATGGCATTTTGGATGTTACGTCAAATGATGACGGTATTCGCGGTACCGACTCAGTATACATCTTAGGTGGCGATTTCACCATTGAATCAACTGGTGACGGTATTAAGACCACCAACGAGACAGATTCAAGAAAAGGTTTCATCTTAATCGAAGATGGTAATTTCAGTCTAAAATCCAATGCTAAAGGCATCAAAGCAACTAACAAAATATTAATCCATGCCGGCCGTTATTTAATCAGTACGGAAGACGATGCGATTCATTCGAACGGCTACCTAATGATAGCCGACGGGGTCATAGACGTTAATTCGCGCGATGATGCCATGCACGCCGACAAATCATTAATCATCAACGGTGGCGAAATCAATGTTGCAAGTGCTTATGAAGGTATTGAGGCGCAGTCGATTAGCATAAACGGCGGCAGTATTAAATTAGCGACAATCGATGACGGGGTCAATGCCGGTGGTGGCTCCGATGCTTCCTCAATGAACCGTCCAGGAGCCAATCCATTTGATGGTGATGAAGATTGTGTTATTACAATAAGCGATGGAGATATCTACATCAATTCGGCAGGAGACGGGATAGATAGTAATGGCTGGCTCTATATCAACGGTGGTAATATCGTTGTGGATGGCCCAACCAATAACGGTAACGGCGCCCTCGATGCCGGCCTCGGCATTATTATGAAAGGCGGGCAAGTGATTGCGATTGGCGCCAGCGGTATGGCAGAATCGCTTGGTGAAAATTCTTCAATCATGAACGCAAGTATTTTTCTAAATGCAACCGAAGCAGCAAATACGGAAATTGATATTAGAGACTTAGACAATAATATACTAATTAGCCATACGTCGGCAAAAAGCTTCAACCACATCGCGGTAGGACTGAAAGAGTTTGCGATTGGAAATACGTACGCATTATATCTTAATGGTAAAAAACAACTTTCGTTTACCCTGTCCGGCATCACTACAATCGTTGGCGAAAAGTCACGTTTTAATCGCCCACAATAATAATTGTGATATAATGGTACAAAAGGAGGCAGGGTGCAACTAATTGTCATATTATTAACCACAGTATCTATACTAACGTTTTTGTCAGGAGCGATTGTATTTTTCGGCTCATCAAAGAGGGACCGCATTAGGTCTACGTGGTATTTTTTGGCAGCTATTTTTGCCACGCTGTGGATGGCATCTATCTCCTTCTTCCTTATTGCCTCACCAGAAAGGATCGAGACAATAGGTTGGCATGTCAACTGGACCTTTATCAGTGCGATTTTCCTAGATGTTGCCTTCCTTGGTTATGGAGCCTGGGAGAAAAGATATGGCAAAATCGCAACAATTATTTTCCTAATCCTGGGTCTAGCATTATCAAACGCGATTCTACTTGCTCCGAATGAGCTATATAGTGCCGTCATATTAAGTCCGACCGGAAATACAGTGACAATGAATATGGGTTTATTGTACTATGCATATATAGGTTACTTTGCCACGATCGTACCAGCCATAATAGGAGTATTCTTCCACCAATTTATGAAGACTCGCTCCAGGCAGAAACAAGGTGGCGATTTGGTCACAATGATGAGCTTTGGGACTTCAAGTACACTGGTGTTAATCTTTAATTTAATCCTGCCGCTATTTAACAACTGGTCATTAATCTGGATTGGACCACTTGCCCTCGCAGTTACAATATTAGGAGTTTATTATACAATTCTACGCTACAAAATGTTGAATCTGACATCTGTATGGCTCAGAGTATTCTCATATGTAGTAGTAGTTGCATCAATTGCCATAATGTATATGGTGCTATTTTCAATTATCTTTGCAGCTTTATTCCGTGGCTCGACTCCGTCTACGGAAGTAATCATTCTTAATTTCATTATGATCATAATCTTCATGGCATTAATGCCCGCGATGAACGGGCTTATGGGGTTCATACGTACCCTAATAAGTGGTAATAACAAGGATGCGTAGTATTTTATGGAAATCCCAAAACCAAACAATAAAAGAATCTCAATTTTACTCTCCGTCAATGCGGCCGCCATCTTAGTGGCGGGAGTTCTAATTGCAAGCGCAATTTGGTTCAATGGTGGTATGGACTTTAAAGCCGTAGATGAACGTTCCGATATTATCGAGGATAAAATCGGTGAAATAGCACTAATTGAATCAATCACTGATTCGGATGCAAATGTAGAAGATTATATGAATACCATTGGTAACGACGATTATGTTTCTACAACCAGTCACGAATTTGATAACACCGAAGTCCCTCAGGGCGAACTCTGGAATGAAAAAGTAATTACTATTTATGCAACCCCAGATACAGATATCTGTGTAAGTAGTAGTTTATCTGATTTAGGTGATATGTACTGGCAGACCTCAGACACCAGTGTTATCTCCGGTTTTTATGACAACGCTCGTACCTGGCTTGGTTATGATAGTAAGACCTGTAGGTATCCAGTAGTGGCAGGTACCGGTACGACGACCATTACGGCCGGTACATACGATGGTAAGCGTAAGGACTCAATCATTGTGAACGTCGTAGCCCCACCTGAAGATCAATGGGAACATGAAGTCTTGACACTAGTTAATAAGATACGAATCAAGAATAATTTAGGCCAACTCGCCTGGGGGCAAACCTGCGAAGAAGCAGCCAAAATCCGTGCTAGAGAGACAATGACCTTATATGCTCATACAAGGCCAGATGGCACTTCTTGGTCAACCGCTTGTCCAGCGCCCAATAGCAACGGCATTAGTGGCGAGAATCTTGCAATCGGCAATGCCGCTGTGTCACCGGCGACTACGGTAGCACTCTGGATGAGTTCAGAAACCCACCGAGCCAACATTTTAAATCCTGACTACACCAATCTAGCTGTCGGCTTCGTGTTCGACCCAGATTCTACCTATAAAACACACTGGTCGCAATTCTTTAGTACTTATTGATTATTATAAAATGTTTCTTCAATCATAGTGCCTAAGTCACGAATTCGCTGAAAAGGCACACGATTTGTCATCACTACTACAATAAAATGTCGGTTTTCCTCCGGGAACTCCACGATAGCCGCATCATGATAGAGATTCCAATAGCTCTCTTCAGGATTATAATCCCAACCAACTTTATTATAAACATTGGCCCTAGTGAAACCACTGGGGAGACCCTGTCTCCAGTTGTATTCTGTAATTGGTTGATTTAGGAAGGAATCTTTCATTACGCTGACCAGACTAGGCTCTTTTATGGTTTCATGATTATAGAAAACCTTCATCATGTTTAAAATATCGTTAGCATTAGAAACAAAACCACTAACACTGGTATTTATAGCGCCATATCTACTCACTACGGCTTCCTGCAATTCTTCCCTACCGATCATAGTCCAAAGCGACTCAGCACAAACAGAGTTCGACTCGCGAATGGCTAAATCTAAGCATTCTAATACGGTAAGTCCAGTTCGTCCAGCCATGTCATCACTGTTCCATTCGCCGGTTTGTAACTTTTCATATCCTGCATAGACAACAAAAAGCTTGTAAAGCGATGCAATACTATAAAACTCATCCGGGTTGAAAGAACCAACTATTTTATCAGTATCGAGATCATAAATCAGTACACTTCTATTCCCACGTAGGCTACCAGCCCATTCTTCAACTATCGGCTGGAAATCAACCGGTTTAATCTCCTTAATCCCATTATTATCGACTCCATCAGAATCATCGGCGGGTATATTACCAGGATCAGAACCAGTATCGACATCTACGTTCTCCGAATCATCCAGGCTAGATAAATCATCCGAATCAGGGTCTCCGACTTTATGAATGGGCAATAAGATAATAGAAACTAATAGGAGTAAAGTAACAGTAATAATTGATATTGTACTAGCTGAGATAACTAAAGATTGAGTTCTTACGGCTTCGCTTCGATCAGTCTTTGTAAAATCCATTTAGCATTCTCCTCATCTAGAAGTCTAGTCTGCAAACCACTATCGTAAACCGTAGGAACAATCTTGGTCTGCAGTAACTTATCTTTATAGAAATAATGTGAAAGAATTAAGCTTCTCGTGGTTCCCGGCCACCATGATTGGTCAAAGAATAAGTTACCAAGACCATAATATATTGCACCATCACCATATAATTCGAAGGTTTGCGGCTGATGGGCCGAAGTCCCCACTACTACATCCGCCCCGAGGTCAATTAAATGTCTAAAGAACCCAATTTCGTCTCCAGGGGTGTTTTCGGGATAATCGCAAGTTGGGTCTTCATATTCTGAAGCGTAGGCATTACATTCGTAGTACTGTATATCAACAATCACGAAATCACCACGCTCCTTAGCGGTATTGATCTCAGATGCGGCATTCTCTTCGTAATATTGGTTTGCACCAGGATAGTCACCCAGCGTAGCGCCACCGGTAGATAGATTATAAGCTAAGAACGTAATCTTCGTACCTTTCTCGTCTATCTCTAAAGGAATAGCAGCCGAATCAGCATCAGTGCCACCACCCACAATCCTAATGCCGTGCTCATTATAAGTATCAATAGTCTCCAGTGCTGAAGGGATACCACAATCCAAATTATGATTTCCTGTAAGCTCAACAATATCTAGCCCAATATCAAGTAGAGTATTAATAAATCTCTTGTCAGAACAAATATTCCGAGAATCGGCATAATCACTGAAGGACGATTCATTGGAAGTGTGAGTTAGATCAAAGCTGGACAAGTAATCCCGCAGCCCTTCTGAAAAATAACTAGCATCACCCACGCTATATAACTTCGCATTCATACCTCTCGATAGTGCCGTAACACCAGTTTGAGCAAATGCTAAGACAGTATCTTTACTGGGAAAATCATTATTATAAAGATTGCCAATCAGTGGCTTAATCTCTTCGTCGTATTTTTCAGAATTAAAACTAATTACTCTGAAAACCGCACCCTCATCAAAATTATCAAGGAAATATTTATCATTAATACTAAGCAGTTTCTGGCTAAAATCTAATTTATCAATATCAATCATAGTAAAAGCAAAGTCGGCAACATAAGCATCGGCAAACAACAAATCAGGGTCATCTGCAGTAATATTGGTATCAGTACTATAGAAGTTCGTCACTGGCACAGAAATCTTCACTAGGAACTCTCCATCCTCCAATGATGGCCTTGATAAATAATTAGTGGCAGAGATATAGACATCCTTATCCAAATCGACTTCCTCAGTAAATACTCCTTCTAACTCACATATTTCGCTCTCGCTCAAACTCTCATCATAATATACTTTCCCCGGAATCCTAAACAAACCAGTCTTTGTAAAGTATTGGAAGCCAAAAAACACCCCGGCAAAAATCAATACAAAGAACAGTAAGCCAAGACAAACAATTTTCAATGGTCTCCCACGTCTAGACTTCATTTCCATATTTCATATTATAACACACTCATTAAGCAAAAATGATATAATTAAAACATGGTCAAGTGGGCAAGTGTTTTTCATAGGAAAAAGTTCGAGAAATCTGTTAGTTCGCCAGATAAATCTATTTGCTGCAATATTGTCCTTAAAAATAATCAGTTAATCTATCTAGTAACCAAAAACAATAAGCCAATTATTAACGAATCCAGGCTCGGAATCTCGATTTGCGGTGAGCAGCCAATCGCTAATAAAATCATGTTGGTCAGACACCAAGAGAAAAAACACCGTGAAGATATTGCTATGCCATGGGGGGAAGACGAGACCATTAATAATGATTATAACGAGCTAGCTATTTTCTTGTCAGAAGACCAGCCGCCTTACCGTATTATGACGATCAGATTCAGAGTGTTCAATAATGCAGTAGCCTTCCGATACGAAATCCCTCCACAGCCAAAGTTCAGTCAGGTATCTATCAAAGATGAAGTTACAGAATTCAATATCGACCCAAATTCAATCGCCTGGAAGATTCCAGCCTACCAACCAGACAGATACGAATACAATTACGAGAAGGTCAATCTCGGCAGTATTGCCGGTTCAGTGCATACACCATTAACAATCAGGACACCGAACGGCTTTTATCTGTCATTACACGAAGCGGCACTATACAATTATGGTTCAGCCACAATTAAACTTAATAATGAAAGACATCTAATCACTGATATCACGCCATTATCAGATGGGACTAAAGCCCACGTATTACTTCCCTTCCAGACACCCTGGCGACTAGTCATGATAGCAGAATCCGCCATCGAGCTAACTACCAATAGAACCATGTATGCTCTAAACGATCCACCAAAGATGGATTTTAGCTGGGTGAAGACATTAAAATTCATTGGCATTTGGTGGGCAATGTATGTCGGCGAATGGACCTGGGCTAAAGGCGAAAGGCACGGCGCCACTACAGAACACGCTAAAGAATACATCGATGCGGCCGTAAGACTAGGCATCGGCGGAGTATTAATCGAAGGTTGGAACGAAGGCTGGGAAGGCGACTGGTTGCAGAATGGTGTCAATAATCAGTTTACTCAGCCCACGCCGGACTTTGATTTAGAAGCCGTCGCCAGTTATGCTAGAAAACGAGGGGTAGAGATTGTGGGCCACCATGAAACCGTCGGTTTCATCGATAATTACGAAAAACAGCTCGAAAGTGCCTATAATTATTATGCCGCCAATGGTATTAATTATATTAAGACCGGCTATGCTGGTTCCATGATGTTAATAAATGGTCGCAAAGAATTCCATCATTCACAACTCGGCGTGAATCACTACCAAAAAACCGTAGAGTTAGCTGCCAAGAAACATATTTGCTTGGATATTCACGAGCCAATCAAAGGTACTGGTATCGAAAGAACCTGGCCTAATCTCCTGTCACGCGAGGGAGCAAGAGGCCAGGAATACGAAGGTGGCGCCATTGCGCCCTCACATGCCTGCATCCTGCCGTACACGAGGCTTTTATCAGGCGGTATGGATTATACTAGTGGCATATTTGATCTCGAGAATAATGTTAAACGCATTGCTACGACATTAGCTAGGCAATTAGCCTATTTCGTCGTAATATATTCCGGCATGCAAATGGCCGCCGACCGACCGTTTATCTACGAAGAAAGGTTTAAGCAGGAATTCGAGTTCATTAAGAATGTCCCTACCAATTTTTCGAAAAGTATCCCGCTCGCCGGCGAGATTGGTGAATACTACGTCGTCGCGAGAAAAGATAGAGAAAAAGACAATTGGTACATTGGCGGCATTACCGACGAGAACGGTCGAACCCTACACCTAAAATTCGACTTCCTAGAAGAAGGTAAAGCTTATAATGCCACTATTTATTCCGATGCGGATAATGCCCACTACCGAGATGAACCATTCGCAATCACTATCAAGAATATGAAAATAGGCCACAATGACTCAATTGATATATACCTGGCCCCAGGAGGCGGATTCGCGATTGAACTAAAAAAGATTAGTTAGCCACAGCAAAAACAATTAATCTATGTGAAGCATCGCCATTATCATATAACTCGCCAGCGCAGGTCATAATCACTAGAGTATCACGCGGCGAAGACTCTAGGAGCTTAGCCATACTAATCTCACTTTTTGGAAGCGTACTTATCGAAGAAACAGTGTAGAGTTTGCCACTATATATAATAGTGTCATTATCGGAAACACGATGTAGCTCCTGAAATACGGTGCTAGAATGACCAATCAGTAACGTTTTACTGCTAACATTTGAATAACTACCAACTATTTCATCCGGAGTATTAAGCTTACCATCTTCAAGTAAAAGTGTAGCAACATCCGAAGCGAACCTAATACTAGGAATAATAAGCTCACCAGAATTAACATCACCGAAGGCCTCAACTGGCTTTAACATAAAAATTGAGTATATTATAAAGCCAACAAAATACATTAAAACAAACAGCGCTCTATAGTCAAACCTAGATTTAAGCTCCACACTCTCCTCCTTGCTACAAGTATAGCATAACCAGAATCAAAATAGCAATACAAAAATAAAAGAATTACACACCCGGGCTAAAAAGTTTTAGCCGCTTCTCATGCGATTTATAATTATGGTCATGCTGTGACACTTCCTGCCAGAAAGCCTTCGAATGATCCATATGGTTAAGATGAGCCAGTTCATGCAAAATCACATAATCTCTAAGCTTTTCCGGAACGTTCATTAGGCCAATATTAAGAGAAATCGTCTTATTAGAAGAGCAACTCCCCCATCTCGTATTAGCATGCGATAAACGACACTTATTATAAGTGTAACCATAGAGCTTAGCGTAGTACTCTAACCTATATGGCAGATATTCCCTGGCCTTCTTCATCAGTAACTTTTTCTTGTAATCACGTGCTCTCTGCTCATTCGGATCTTTAATCGGTAGACTATCTCTAATTGCCTGGCGATTAGAATTTAGGAACCTTTTAGCTAAAAAGGACGAGGTATAGCTTGGTACTGACATTGATAAACGCCCAGAAGTCGACACGGAAAACTTAATTCCTCGAGACAAAGAATTTTTGCGAACAATAACCTCACCAAACTCTTTATCATTAATAATCATTGTAGTTAACTACTTATCAGCTTGCTCGGCTAGGCCCTTCACCACATGTCTGACCTGAGTTTCAAAAGTATGCTTTCCAGATAGAATAATCGGCTTCTCGACATCTGTAGGCGCCTCAAGTAGGGCGACCGCATCGTCATACGCCTTCTTAGCTTTAGTGACATTCTTATAGCGCATCTTGAGTCGAAGCCTAATGGTGGCCATATCAGTCTGGACCCAGATTAAAGTAGGATCATAGCCGTGACTACGTAGGACATTACGAAGTTCCGTACGCTCCTTTTCGCTATCAATACATCCTTCAAGCACTAATGATTGTTTCGTCTTCAGAACGAGCTCAAAAACCGCTAGTAAATCCTCAAAAGAAAGTCCGTAATCTTTCTCAACGGCAGACAAATTATAATAAGTTAACTTAAATTTATTGGCAAATTTTTCTGCAAAGGTGGTCTTACCACTACACGGAGCACCGAAAATCAGAAGTGCCCTAGGTTTGATTTTATCTTTATTACCTTCCATAACTAAAGCTATTATACCATAGACACATAAAAATCAAATGATTTTATTTGAAAATCTTATGGTCAAGCTTCAAGAAATCAACAAAATTCGTAATCGTAGCAATTTGCGAGAGAATCTTCTTGTCTTCGTCTTTCTCACTAATAAAATCCTTCTCGCGCAGCGGCGGCTCGAAGAAATCCTGATTATCATACACGCCAATATGGAGATGGTTATCGACAAAACAAAGAATAATTTTATGCTTCTTCCCTCGGACCAGCTTTTCAACATTATCTATGAATGAAGGATCTAGAAGATAAAAGGCCTCGAACTCATCGTCAGCATATACGCTAAATTCTTTGTTAAACGTTATGGATTCTGTTTCGACCTTCTTCATTTTATGTTTAGTCTTCGGATTCTTGCCAGGGTCAATACTAGCGAAGCCAAATTTCTTGCTAACTACCTTAAGACGGAAGCTAAACTTTTTCGGAAAATCAAAAATCATCCACCGACCCTTAAAGATCGTAGTGCTATGCTCCTTACCTTCAGAATCACTGCGAACCTTCTGGATAGTTACATCTGCCTGGACAAAATCGACATCCTTATATTTCCCCTGAGTATAGTCATTCGAATGATAGCGGTCACCCATATTAATCATCCCGGTGTCACGTATTAATTGGCTAGGTAGACCCATCTTGTGGCTATACACTAGTTTCGTAAAAAATTTCTTCATATTCCGCCTCACGAAATATTTTTTATATGCCGCCTTGTACTGATAATATTGTTTAGCGAAGACCATTCGTCCAATTTGAGAATAAGATGAAAAAACAGCCCCAACTACAAGAGCGAAAAACAGTAGAAAGAAAGCTAGAACAATCGGACTAAGAAGGATAAATAATGGCCCAACAAAGGCAAACACGAACAAGAACGGAACCAAAACGAACATTAAAATAATCAAACAAATGACAATCGTGCTCTTCTGTTTCTTGAAATATTCTGATTTTGCTTCTTCAAAAGCCCCATAATCTATGTTATTATCCATGTACGTATTATAACACACTAATTGTTGATGCCGTGATGCGCCGTGAAGGAATCCTTATTCAACTTAGCGAATATATATCCATTATCTAAACCATACTGTATTATCCTTTCCACCGCATCAACCGAAAAGTCCTTGACATCATGTTGCAAAACCACCGACTCGCCACCCACCTTCAAACCATCGACTACCCTCTCGTAAACGCCGTCGGTCGTATTAATGTCGCCAGCATCACCAGAACTAACATTCCAATCAAAATACGTAAAACCACGATTCGCTACATCTTCAGCCAAAAAAGTCATAATACGACCCCCGCCATCATATCTCGTACTGACGGTATTCGAACTCCCGCCCGGGAAACGTATTAGCGTGGAAGTCTCGCCTGTTATTCGCTTAACTCTATCCTGGACAGCGATCAAGTCTGCATAATAATTCTCCACACTAGAATAAATGTAAGCATAATCATGTGACATAGAATGCAGGGCCACAGTATGACTTTCATCATATTCCCGGCGGATTAACTCATCGTCACCATAACCAGTCACAAAAAAGGTGGCCTGAACGTTATATTGCTTTAAAACATCCAACAAATGTGCAGTATACTGACCTGGACCATCATCAAAAGTTAAATAAATGACCCCAGTGGGCTGAATAACGCTTACTATGCGAGAAACGCTACTAGAATTACCATGCTCGTCAGTCGCGGTGTATTTTATTAGATATTCGCCAACTTGATTCGTATCAACAACACCATCAGTCTCAACGGTAACTTCAGTCCTGATATCATAAGCATCTACACCGTCATCGACATACTTTGTGCCAAAAGCAACAGTCTTTTTCTCCGGACCTCTAAGCTGAATTGTCGGCGGTACATCGTCAACTGGTAAAGGAATTAAAACTTGCTCCAAATAAGAATCAGAATTAATGATTAGATAAACTATGAGAAGACCAATATTGAAAACGGTTATAAAACAAGCAATACTAGCAAGAATTATCCTTGAAACATGATATCTTCTCACCTGTTCGACCATATAAAATCATTATAGCACAAAAATGGCAGGGGCAGAGGGACTTGAACCCCCGACACCAGGTTTTGGAGACCTGTGCTCTACCAACTGAGCTATACCCCTACATTAAAGTACAAAGACAATTTTATCATATTTTTACATTTTAAAAAATATGTGCTAAAATTATTAACAATGAAAATACTTATGTTAGGGTGGGAACTCCCACCGCATAATAGTGGAGGACTTGGCGTAGCCTGCTTAAATATGGCCAAAGCATTATCCAGGCAAGGCATAGACATAGATTTTGTGCTCCCCTACGAAGCCGAGCATCCCGATATTAAATTTATGCACATTCTCTCCGCCACCCACCTGGATCCAATTTATCGCTACGGCGGCGGTGCTTATGAATCATTGAAATTACTAGAAAAAATCATTCCGAATCATAATAGTCAAGAAAAGATTTCAATCCGCGATGTCCAGAAATCCTACTGTGAATACGTCGATGAATACCTAAAAGAACATAAGCCAGAAGTAGTCCACGCGCATGACTGGTTGACCTATGAAGCCGGTATGCTGGCAAAGAAGCATTATGACACACCATTTATCGCACACGTGCATGCCACCGAATTCGATCGCGCCGGCATGCACTACGGCAATCCGATTATTCACGAAATTGAATACGAAGGCCTGACACTAGCAGATAAAATCATTGCCGTCTCGGAGACCACCAAACGTATCATCCATCAGAAATACAATATCCCTCTTAGAAAAATCGACGTCATCTACAATTCGCTGGATGAAAACTACAAGAATTCCCTATATCAGTTTAACGAGCAAACCTATAAATATCTACTCAGGCAAAAAGAAAAGGGTTATACGATTGTTTCTACCGTTGGCCGTTTTACCATTCAGAAGGGCCTGCATAATCTAATGGAAGCTGCCGCATTAGCCATTTCGAAGAACCCTAAACTCATCTTTGTCTTTGCTGGCGACGGCGAAGAAAGAAACGAGCTGATTGAAAAAGCCGCCACATTGGGTATTTCTAAAAATATCATCTTCACAGGCTTCGTACGTGGTAAGAAATTACGAGATATCTATGCTATATCGGATATTTTCGTGATGAGCTCAATCTCTGAGCCGTTTGGTCTCACTGCACTTGAAGCCGCCCACCATGGCGATGCATTAATCCTAACCAAACAATCTGGTGTTGCAGAAGTCATCTGGTCAGCCATGACCTATGATTATTGGGATGAAAGAAAATTAGCAGACGAGATAGTCTCTATTTCTAAAAATCCAGCCCTGCGCGAATCCTTGCAGCAAAATGTCAGCCACGAATACGACAAAATTTCCTGGAATGATGTTGCAAAAAAATGTATCCAGGTATACAATAATACAATAAAGCATAAGAGGAAATAGGGTGCGCGCGATTTGTCTATATCTACACATACATCAACCTATCCGCTACCGCGAATACTCGATTTTTGACGTAGGTAATAGTTCAGACTATTTCTATGATAATTATAGTGGCCGCCAATCTAATGAACGTATTTTTCGTAAAGTCGCCGACAAAAGTTATTACCCAATGTTAGGATTGTTGCTTGACAACATGAAAAAACACCCAGATTTCAAAGTATCTTTTTCGATTACTGGAACCTGGTTAGAACAAGCCGAAAAATGGGCACCAGATTTAATCAATACTATTAGAGAGATGGTCGAGCTAGGTCAAGCCGAAATTGTCGACGAGACCTATTATCACTCACTAGCCTATTTTTATAATATCGACGAATTCAATGATCAAGTCAAAATGCATTCTGAAATCATTAAAAGGCTATTTAACGTCAAGCCAAAGGCTTTCCGTAACACTGAGTTTGCTTACAACGATTCCCTTGCCCATTGGGCCGAAGAGCAAGGCTATGAAGTAATCCTAGCCGAAGG
>JAZRDA010000026.1:0-37428 GCA_045660085.1 Candidatus Nanosyncoccus sp. | reverse complement strand
CGACAAATTCATCACTGATGTCTATTCTGCCTGGAATTATAATGTCGAGAAAATCGATAACCGAATGGAGCTTAATACGGAATATGATTTTACTGCCGGCGTTTCCGTTCCAATCTTTACCTTTACCGCACCTGAGACCGCCGTCTACGAAGTCTATACTGATGGTATCGTCAGTGGAGACACCGATGATGACAGCTATCAGGGGATGGTCCGAGTTCGCAATATCTTTGACCGCGGTCTCTCCATTGAAGAACAGATGAACCCTGCGGAGGGCTGGGGTGATGTTCATACGTACTATGAAATGCAGGCTGGTGAAACTTATTACATTCGCGTTGGCGAGGTTAGTGGTAAATATCTCAGTGCTAAAATAGCTGTCCGTAAACCAACCATGGTTAATGTCAATCTCCATGCCAACCTCCCTGGCGAAACTGGCGCCTATTTCAACGGTGATCCTACAAAGCTCACCAAAATCATTGCTTTTCCTGTTGGCTATGATATCCGTACTAAGAGTATCGATGGCTTAAACTACGACGAAGAAAACTATCAGTTCGGTACTTGGCAGGCCGAAAATGATGACGGTCACAGTTATCTACTTATCACAGAAGATACGACTGACCTCTATGCTTCTTATGTTGAGATGACTACCGTTTACCTTGATTATAATGGAGGTTACGACCCGTTCACAAAGGCCTCCTCTTATGCAGCAAAGTTTATCCCTGGCCGACCTTTCCAAACCCCAGTTGACCCGGCAATTAGTGACCCTGCAATTAGCTTTGTGGGCTGGTCTCGCAATCAATCTGCAACCGAACCAGACAGTGATATTATAGAAGGCGGTATGGATGCTGGTAGTTTAAAAAACCAAACTCTTTACGCAGTTTATGGTGAAAAAGTTCCAGTCACTTTTATTGTACATGGTGGTGGTTATATGGTTGACGATCCGAATATTACTGTTTTCGAGACCTCAATCGGCAAAGGCCACATCTTCTATGGCATGGCAGTTATGCATGACAATGAAAATATCAAGCATTCTGGTTGGATTGATCAGGATGGAGAGCGAATCTACGAAACCTCTGAATATGATTCAAATTATCATGTTAATGGCGAGTCGATTTTTACCGCTGTTCTGGATTACCAACTCACCGCGTTTGCTAATGGCGGTCTCTTCCCGAACGGAGGTATCGGCGGCGCCGAGATCATCCGCGTCGAAGTGTCCTATGAAGATGAAGATTCGGCCTTCTCCTTGAGCAATATTTTAGCGCGCACCGGTACTCCGATTATTCCAGATGACGACACGAAAGAATTTGCTGGCTTCGCCACTCGGGCAGACGCCACTGAGCCGAACATTACTGACGAAACTCCACTTGTCAATCTTAATTATATCTATGCCGTCTGGGAAGATCGGGAAGAGCCTACTCCATCCGAAGATGATACCGATGCCGATGAAGATGAATCCGAAGAAACCGAAACTCCTGCCGTTCCGAACACTGGCGCCAACTTCCTAGGCATTGATGGCGACTCTGGTATTGTAGCAATGATACTTATTCTAAGTCTCGTCAGTGGTTGTCTTATCCGTAAGCATAATTATTATAGATAAACATAAGCGATTATGTTATAATATTGGTATTAATAATTAAAGAGGAGGTTTTGCTAAATGGACACAAAATCTAATGACGTCGAGAATACTACGACAGTCGAGACGCCGGAGGACGACAACAAGCAAAACAAAAACAAAAAACCTATACTGTGGTGGGGGATTGGCCTATCGCTGACAGCAGTAGCCATAATAGTATCAATCGTGTGCGTATGCGTATTCAATAATAACAAGGCGCCATCATCGTCGATGAGTGATAAAGAGATTATAGATACCGTAGTAGATAACTTCATGCCTCTAACTAAGGTGCCGAGGCCATCGCATCATGAAGAAAAGATTAGCAACTGGCTGGCAAACTGGGCCAGAGAGCAAGGATTTGAGACCAAGCAAGACAAAGTATATAATGTGATGTTTGACGTGCCGGCTACTAAGGGCATGGAGAATAAACCGCTAGGGATTCTGCAGGGGCATATGGATATGGTGGTAGCCGTGGCTGACAACAAAGAGTTTGATCCGTTAAATGATACCATTACGGTCATTCGGGACGACGAAAAAGGCACGTTGACGGCTGATGGCACATCACTGGGTGGCGATGACGGGGCTGGGGTCGCTATGATAATGGCGGTAGCGCAAGGTAAAATGGCGCACGGTCCGCTTCGCATGATTATTACGGTGGATGAAGAAGATGGCATGACCGGGGCGCTTAATGTCAGCCCGTCGTGGTTTGATGGTGCGGAGTTTTTGATTAATATCGACAATGAGTGGTCGAAGCAGGTGTTAGTGAGCACGGCGGCGGGTGATTCCATCAATATTAACCAAGAAATTGCGTTTAATAATGCAACTTATGACACCGCGCTGTATATTGAGATATCAAATCTGAAGGGTGGCCATTCAGGTGTAGAAATTGATAAAGGTAGGCTGAACGGGGTTATCGGACTCGCGACGTTCTTAAAGGGCATGAGCGAGAAAGGTGTGGATTATGAACTAGCTTCCTTTGAGGCTGGGACGGCGTCTAATGCAATTCCGGCGAAGGCCGACGCTGTTATAGTAGTTGATTCCGCCAACGAAGCGAATGTCGAGCAGAGCTTTGCAACGTACTGCGATGAGTTAAATACCAAATATGCCGGCATAGAGGACGAAATAAAATGCGAGGTGAAAGCAGTCGACGCAGTGCCTCAGGTAGTATCTCGGACTGAGCGAGATAATCTGATTAAATACATCACTGAGGTGATCGATGGCGTATATACGATGTCTAGCGATATGGAGGGGCTGGTAGAAAGTTCTTCGAACCTCGGGATTGTAAAACTAAACTCGGAGGGTCTAAAGATTGCGGCCCTGATCCGAAGCTCTTCCCCGGAGAAAGAAACCGAAATAGTGAATAAGGAGCTTGAGTTAGCCGAGGCTTGTGGCTACACGGTTACCTCCACCAAATCGACTGACGCTTGGCCGTTTGATCCTAATAGCGAGCTGCTTGCTCTAACTAAGAAGGTATACAAAGAGCAAAACGGCGAAGAAATCGAAGTCGCTGCGGTGCATGCCGGGCTAGAATGTGGCACCTTCAAGAAGATTAAGCCTGAGCTCGACATGGTTAGTATCGGCCCGGATTTGGAAGATGGGCATACAATTAATGAAACGTTGTATCTTAATTCTATTCCGAGAATATGGCGACTACTAGAAGGGATCTTGGCGGGGTACGAGAAGTAATGCACTGTTAGCGAATGACGGCAGAATACCTAGCGGATGTTACAAGGATAGAAAATACCCAGCCAGACGGTTGGGTATTTTCTATGGTGGAGCTTAATTAAAAAAAGTTGCTTGAGTTTATCATGTATAGTATAATGGTTATGTTGTGGGAAGATTAATGATGGAATCAAAAATAAGAGCATCTTACTTAGTAGTCGCAATGTTTGCGATTTTGGTTTTGTTGTCGTTCTCGCTAACGACAGCATATGCAAATTCGGAAACTGAAACAATAGAAAACACTTCAGAAAAGGAAGTAACCGGACTTGGCATTTCTCCAATCATCAATCCAGAATATGGCAATGGAAACTGGAATAAAGTATGGTACGGATCAGGCTCAGCACCGCTTAGATTCAATGTTCTAAATACTCATGAAACTAATATGAGCCAAGGAAAAGTGGGCATGCTACTTGACTGCGACTCCATAGTTAGAGGCGCCGATAAGGCAATGAACAATTTTTGGCTTTATGAGTGGCATAACAGTGACCTTGCAAGATCTGTTAAATGGATTCTTGACGACCGTTTCGACGAGCCAGAGAGATCTGGTGGTTTATTGCTTACGCCGAATAAGCCCAATAAATCAGAAACAGATGGTCCAGATATATATACCAGCGGTAATAAAAAATACAATTATACCAATCCCGCCAACAATTGGTCGAAAGCATTTATTCTGGATGCTTACGAAGTTTTGAATCCTACTTATGGCTTCCCTACGACTGAGGGACCATCGCCTTTGAGAAAGAAAACTGGTGGAACAGAATACTGGCTAAGAAGCGAAAATGGAAATCTCAGTCAATCAGATTATCTTGGATATGTCTCTGATAAATCCGGAATGGGCCTAAAATCCGATGGATGGGATAGAGATTCGCGCTCTGGCGTAAGCCCAGCAATTAATCTCAATGTTTCAAAAGTATTGTTCTCCACATTGGTTGATGGCGAAGCCGGCACCCATAACGCAGAATATAAATTAACCGTCATCGACGATTATGTCGAGTGCATAAGTGGCTATAGCTGTAGAGATCTTTATAGTTTTAAAATAGGCATTCCTTCTGGACAGCAAGTCACAAGAAACGAAAGAACTATGACTATTCCATTTGCTATACTCGGAGGAATCAACAAAAACTCTATTACCCAAATTTCTATTCTTATAACCGACAAGCCTTGGAACCAAGAAGGTGCACAAATTTTAAGCTATGGCAAGCTTGAGAATATCAATGGCGATATTCGCTCGAGTGGAACAGGAACATATGTCGTACCTGATGACATTGGTCTTTATGATGAAAATGTCGGCGGAGCCTATGTTTATCTTTTTGCAGAAAGCATAAGAGACGGAAACAAAACAGACCATGCCAGTAATCTTATTAAGCTTGATTTCATCAAGGATATCAGAGTGGACGCCGGAGGATATAATGATTACTATGATGGCACCGAACACGGAATAACAGTCATACCATATTTTAGCGGTACAGTTATAAAATATGGCCTATCTGAAGGAACATACGATTTAAATGAAAGTCCAAAGTATAAAGAAGCAGGCACCAACGTAAGAATATATTACGAGGCTACCCTAGATGGACGAATAACTATTCACGATTCCAAAATGATAGAAATTAGCAAACGTCCAATCAAAATTTCGGGAATTGTTGCAAATCAAAAAGAATATGACGCCACCACCGCATCAACATTAAATCTAGAAAATGTAGTATATGAAGGTCTTATCTCGGGCGATAACCTAAGTTTGACCAATTATTCTGGTACATTTGTCGACAAAAATGTCAATCCATTCCAAAAGGTTAACTTGACCTACGAATTAACTGGTGATGATATTTCGAATTATGTGTTGGACAACGTAAATAGTCAGAAGACAACTAGAGCAAATATTTATCAAAGACATATTAGAGTAAGCGGGATAAAAGTTTATCCTAAAATATGGGATGGCACTACTAAAGCTAGACTAGACTATACAGATATGGTGATAGATCGGCTAATTGATGGTGATGATTTATATATAACGGCTACTGGTGAATTCGACACTCCTGCTGAAGGAACCAACAAATTAGTTACAATTAATGATTTGACTTTAAATGGTTTAGATAAAAACAATTACTATCTAGAACCAGAAGGACAACAAACAACAGCCTATGGGTCTATTTCCGCTGGTGGCTCATTACCTATTGTTAATATACCAGACGAAGACGATTTAACTTTCGAATACGATAGTACTCCGCACGAAGTAGTGATAACCGCCAACTCAACTGCAGAAAATCCAGATCCCGACAAAATTACCATTCTGTACAATGATGTAGAATCACCAACTCACCCAGGTTGGAATAAAATTCCGCTCTCTCAGACTGATACTGGTACAAAAAGGGTGTATTTTAATGTCATCGATCAAAATCAAGGCTATGTTGAAGTTAAAGGCAGTTTTCTTATAAGAGTGACGCCAGCACCTCTCGCTGTTGATAACGATTCAGTCACGATTACCTCAAAAATATACGATGGCACTACTTCGGCGAGTTCAGTCTTAGAGACTGCAACTTTTGATAATCTGAAAGGAGAAGACGGCAATTATTTATACTTAAAAACAGCAATCGCAGAATTCAATGATAAAAATGTCGGCGAAGATAAAGAAGTTGTTCTGAGCGGCCTGACCCTTGGCGACAACAATGAACAGTATCCTAGGAGAAATAATTATAAATTAAACAATAACGCCTCATCCAAAGGCACTATCACCAAAAGGCCCCTTATAGTCAGCGGTCTAAAAGCATTAAGTAAAATATACGATACGAATAATACTGCAACTATTGATAAAGAAAACATAGCTATAGACAATTTAATAGAGAATGATGACGTGAGTGTTAATGTGACCGGAGTCTATGATGACGCCAATGCCGGAGATAATAAAACAGTTACACTCATCTATGAATTAGCGGGAAATGACGCTTCTAATTACTATGTAGATGAATTAGCTAGCCAGATGACAACTAAGGCATCAATTTATAAAAAAGACTTAACTGTCCTTAAAAATAATATTGATATTGAATACGATGGAGAAGTGCATAAGCCATCGGTAAGCCCTGTTGATTCCATGGATGTAACAATCAAATACGGCCTAACTGACGACAATATAACTTTAGACGAAAGTCCTGAATTTAGTGAAGCTGGAATAAGTAATGTTTATTATAAAATAACTGCCGGAGATCCTAATTACAGTGAAACCACAGGTATTCTAGATGTACTGATTAAGTCAAGGGGGCTCGTTATTAGCGGTATAAAAGCCAATGATAAAAATTATGACGGAACCACTAATGTTATTCTCGATACCAGCAACATAAAAATAGAAAATGTCTTAGACGGTGACAACGTAAATGTTAGCGTGGATGGCTCTTTCGAGAATGCCGCCGCCGGTAGCAATAAGAAGGTAAATTTACGTTATACATTAAGTGGCGAAAACTCCAATAACTATACCATTGATGAAAATAATAGCGAAATTAATGCTACTGCAAGCATTGAGGGGCTTGCCATTACTGAAGGAAATAATCAAACCTTTACACTGGGAGACATTAATGACATAGAAATCACTTGCAATGGAGAGTTGAGCGCTTTGACTGCAATAAGAGTAAACGATAATATATTAGACGTAATCAACTATGAACTATTAAGTGGGAGTACGATATTAACCTTAAAGAATGCTTATCTAAATACTTTGAGCAAAGGGACATATAAAGTAACATTTGAATATGGGAATAATTCTGTAGATGCAGCACTGAATATCGCCGACACTTCAGAAGAGGACGCTGACACCGAAGATGAAACTTATAATGTTCCAGACACAGGCGCAAATAGTAGCGTAGATAATTCACAAGCAAGAAACGATATAACTATTTATACTCTTATATTGGTTATTGTTGCCATATTTTCCATTGGCGCGATAGTTCATGCTAAAAGACGCTCATTCTGGTGCAGAAGTTAACAATGACACAAAAAAGCCCCATGCTAACAGTAAATGAGCCACTATTATTTGCTTGACGTATCCATCTAGATAATGCTGTTTAGTGCTTTTGGCATACAATAATTCTTTCTAGGAAGCATTATATTAGACGATACCCCCTATTTTAGCTGTTTTAATTATTGTAGCCGATGCATTGCGAGAATAAGGATTTCATCACGAGTATCGATAAAGCCGTTGACGCGAGCATCGAGCTCAGAAGCAAGAAGCAACTTATTCACGACTTTATTAACCTCTATTCACTGCGTGAGAATGGCGAGATGTATGACGCCTGGCAGCGCTTTATTAATGCCGGGCGCGAGAATGAACCCACAAAGATTATTGAAGACAACAGTCTTAACCCTGCAGAAACTAGAAGACTAATCGTCAATTCATTCCGCGATGGCGTCCTTAAAACAACTGGTACGGATGTTGATAGGATTATGCCACCAATGTCACGCTTTGATACTGGTCGTGCAAGCAAGAAGAAATGTGTAATAGAGCTCCTACTCGGGTTCTTTGAAAAATACCTCGGCGCGATCCAAAGATCCACCGAGCAAACACTCTCTAAGCCAAACTTGCGACCTAAATCTTCCTACATGCCATCCGGCGCGCCTTCTTCAAGAACTCGCCAAACTGGGTAGTTATAATCAAGCAGAATGCACGCCACGTCTTTAGGGTTCACCATCATCTGGCAATAATAGCCGGCCGGAGTCTCGCCTTCGACTAATACCGGATCATTTTCTTCGGCTTTCGCCAGAGATTCTAATCTTTTATACTCCGCCGCAATAGCCTCATTTATGTCGATCCACTTCACGCCACTATTTCCGTCTTCTTTTATTCTTAATGCGTCCTCTCCATTGGCTTCAAATAAGAAGCAACAATCTAGGTGCAAATGTGGGGATACGAATTTCCGTCTTTATAGTTATAACTATAACATATAATTAATGAAATTCAAGAGTATCGTCCGTGGTCCTGGGTATTGTGCTATAATATAGGACATGGGCGGAAAAACTCAGCATGAAAGCATTGGTTTGGATGTGTCTTCGTCCAGTTCTCCAGCTAGTTATAATTTTGTAGTCTTACACGGATACACCGAGCACAACGACACGGAGTTTTTCCCGTGGCTCAAAAATCAATTAGAATACTTAGGTTACAAAGTGCAACTTCCAGAGTTGCCAGACACCAATGCGCCATCAGAACGCGAACAAGTAGAATACGTGATAGAGAACATTACATTTAACGAAAAGACCATTTTGATAGGGCATAGTCTTGGTGGAGTAATAGCAATGAAAGTATTGGGAATGCTTTCGTCGAGAGTTTTCGGGTTAGGGCTGGTGGCACCAGGTGGTTTGGAGAAGCAGTTCTGGACGGATGATTTTGAGTTCGATCGGCGCACTGGTAAGAAAAAACAGTATTTAGCAGGGTTTGACTTTAGATATGATTATACGCAGATTGCATCAAAAATTAAAAAATGTATAATCTTAGGGACAGATAACGATGCAGACTACAGACTGCCTTGGATGAAATACCTTGCAGAGAAACTGAACGGCCAATTGCGATTGGTGCATGCCAGAGGATTTCATTTTACTGCGACTGAGGAACCTGAAGTTTTAAAGATGGCTCTTAGCTTCATTGAAGGGCAACAAAACTACTAGGCTCATTGTGTCATGGGATAAGCTTCTCAATTGTTTCGATCAGATCGCTGACTGGTACAGTTTCTCCGTTAATTCTAAATAATGGCGTTCCTTGCAGGTCAACCTTTTTACCCATTCTGTGTTCGAAGCTTACTCGCTTTTTTACGCTGGCGCTATTCATGTCATCTTTGAATTTTTGAAGGTTGCCAACATCGTTTGAAGCCTGTTTGAAATACTCAACAAATAAATCGTTCGCCTCTTTCTTCTCGGCATAAATCCATTCTGGCTGGTTAGCAAATAATTAATCTTTGCATTCTTTCCAATACCCTTGGGTCTGGGCGGCGGTAGCGGCGTAGGCGGCACCTAGCCCATTTTGGAAACCTATATTATACCCACGAAAAACTATGGCGAGTTTACCGTCATATTTTCTAACTAATTCGTTCATTTGCTTATTCCAATCGGCGCAATGCGAACAACCATAGTCGGCATATTCATAAACTACGAGTGAGGCCTCATCTGGATTGCCGATAACCTTCTCTGGGATGTTGCCGGTGTCGCTAGATGGCTCAATAATGGAATCGGGCGAAATTCCGTCGTCGCCACCAGTGTTGTTTTATAATTACTACTAAACTAGCAACTATTGGTTGCAATTTGATTTTCGCTTATATTCCAAACCTCGCTCGGCAATAAAAAGTCGCCCTATGGGCGAAAATTCTCAAGATTTTGCAGTTTTGGTGCCCGAGACAGGACTTGAACCTGCACACCAAATGGCATATGCTCCTAAGGCATACGTGTATACCAATTTCACCACTCGGGCATTTGGGATTAATCTTAGTATATCATAAGAACGCAAAAAAAGCGAGCCGGCACAGAACCAGGCTCGCTTAAAACTTGAAACTTATTTAATTTCAATCTCTCTCTTAGCTAGAACGGCAGAAGATAAGAAGGTCGTAAGAGCGCCGGCCATTAATGCAATCGGTAAGACATCTTCTGGTCCAGTCGAAGGTAAATCTTCATCAGATTCAGATGCAGCCGAAGAGCCATTGTTTGATTCAGTATTGCTGGATTGCTTATCATCTGTCTTGTTATCAGAGGCCCTATCGTTACTTAGAATCCCCAGGCCACTCACACTAGAATTGGAACTTCCGTTATTGGAATTGCTAGTTGCGGTAGTATTGCTGTTATCCGAATTAGCTTTTACCTCAGCTTCAGCCTCAGAGCCGGCTTCAGCCTTAGCATTAGATCCAGCCTCAGAATCATCACTAGCCTCAGAACTATTCTCGGAAGTTAAGCTAGCAACCTCACTATCATCAGGCTGAGAAATAGCTTCATTCGCCAGGTCGTTGGACAGAGATGATTTCTTAATCGCAACTACGATAATAGCCGCAACAAGCAAAACAATAATCGTAGCAGCAATAGTGGCCACAATCATTAGTCTACGGCGTTGTTTTTTCTCGGCTTCATCTTGATAATACATAATAAAACTCCTTATGACATATATTATACCACACATTTTAATAAAAAGCAAACGAAATTATGTAATAAACCCAAAATTATGCAAATCCAGGCCTCACTAGATTCAACCAGGCTCACTGGGTCCTCAATTATCTAGTTAATCTTATCTGTTTTCGTATAAATCGAGATGGTAGCCCCAGCATACTTTCTGGTATCCTTCAATAAGAGACCAGATAGTTCTGGTGCCACTCCTGGATGAGATAGTACCAATACTCCGCCGGCTTTCAGGAAACCAATTAACCTCTCAATACTGCCACTGTTAAACGAATCATATGGCGGATCAGCCAGAATCAAATCGAACTGCCGAGCTATACTATAAGATTCAATTTTACTGCGTGTTATCACGGCGTTCATCTCTTGAGAAGAACTTAAACCATGCCTAGAAATCGTATCGCAAGATAAATGGTACTCGCCACTAGAGGTTTTAGTGAACCCAAGCGTAATCAAATTATTAGCTATGCATCTAACAGGCTCAGAGCCACTATCTACAAAAGAAACTTCCCTAGCCCCACGAGAAAGAGCTTCCAGCCCGAGCGCGCCACTGCCAGCATAAACATCTAGGACTGTCGCCCCAGATAACGAATCGCTAATCATATTAAACAGTGCCAACCTTTCCCTTTCCCCCATGGGGTGAGTCCCGCCACCAGGGGCAGTGATTAAGCGCCCTCTAAATGTTCCAGATGTAATTCTTACGGTGTTGTTCATATAGCCTCTAATTCAGTGTCGTAATCTGTTGATACTTGGTGATACCCTCCATCAACTCCTTATATTTTAACAAGTTTTCGGGGGTTTTCAAGAAAACACCCACATCCTTCTGCGCACGCGAAATAAGCTTGGTATCTGATAAGGAAGCGATTTTAAGATCAAGTGCTCCGTGCTGCAGGACACCATAGATTTCGCCTGGCCCACGCAACTTCAAATCCACATCGGCTAGATAGAACCCGTCACAGGACCTCTCGAGCTCTCTCAGGCGCCGTGAGGGCGAGGAGTCCCCAGTAGTCAACAGATAACAGTAGGAGTCAGATACACCTCGTCCGACTCTACCACGCAACTGATGAAGCTGGGCCAGACCATATGACTCCGCATTCTCAATTACTATCATGGTCGCATTTGGCACATCGACCCCGACCTCCACCACCGTAGTGGAGACGAGGATGTCAATCTCGCCATTTTTAAATCGCTCCATAATAGTATCTTTCTCTAGTGGTTTCATTTTGCCGTGCAAAAATTCAATTTTCAGCCGAGGAAAAATTTCGCGCAGCTTCTTCGTGCGGTTTTTGACCGATGTTGCCTCTGAGACAGTTTTATCTGTATCCTCTATAGCGCGACAAATCCAGTAAATTTGCCGACCATGTGCTTTTGCCCCATGTCCCTTAGTATCTGGGGACAATAATACCGTCTCCTGGATTTTAGGGTAGAGTCTTTCCCTGGTATCCGTCTCGGATAAAACAGTGGTCGTAATCGGCTTTCTCCCCGATGGCAGCTCATCAAGTATCGAGACATCCAAATCGCCAAACACCGTTAGCTGGAGAGAGCGCGGGATAGGTGTAGCCGTCATAGCGAGAAGATGAGGTGCGAGGTTGGCTGGCGATTTTAGCATTATTTTCTGCCTCTGTTCTACCCCAAATCTGTGCTGCTCGTCGATTATCACCAGATTCAAATTCTTAAACACCGTATCATCAGTTAGCAAGGCATGGGTCCCGATTATAACATTGACCTCACCGCTACGAATCCCTGCTTTGATATCATTTTTCCGCTTGGTGGCACCGGTTAATAGTTCAACCTTTACATTAAATTTTTCGAAAATCTGCAAAAGATTAGCATAATGCTGCGAGGCTAGCACCGCGGTAGGAGCAAGCAGCGCAACCTGTCCACCCCCTCTAGCGACCTCGTAGGCGGCGAGTGCTGCTACCATAGTCTTACCCGAGCCGACATCTCCCTGTAATAGCCGGTTCATTGGTACGACCTTCTCGAGATCCTGGAAGATATCCCAGGCCGCCCTTCTCTGCGCATTGGTTAGCTTAAACGGTAGATTACTAACAAAGTCCCGTATCAGAGCGTTATCAAATTTAATTGGTACTGCCTTCAATTTGTTATTCTCCTGGCGGTTCAGTTTTGATGCCAGTATTAGCTCAAACAGCTCCTCGTAGGCCAAATAATCCCTCGCCCGTGCTGCGATTTTAAGTGAACTGGGAAAATGCATATAAAACAAGGCCTTCGCTCGTGTACCGCGTGGCACCGAAGGCAGCAAGTCGGGTATCAGGCTAAAGCGGTCCCTGGATGCCGTCATCATACGCTTGAAATCGTGCGATTTTAGTGAACCGTGAGCCTTATATACGGGGTTAAGACCCGTCCTCAGGTCAATATCGGATACTTCGGCCGCGGCGGGAGACATCAGGCTATACCGCCCATTTTTAAGCTCGTAATTACCAGTAAAAAAATATTCCTTATCAGGGGCAAACTGCTTTATTCTGTAACTCTGATTAAACCAAACTACTTTAATAGCCCCAGTTTGATCATGAATTACACCCTCGGTGATCGAGAGGTTACGGCGCCTTGACCGCCGAGTTGTCAGCGAGTCAATCTTGCCCCGCACCACAATCTTACCCGGACGAACTTCTGAAATCGAAATCGGAGTTTCGAAAGTTTCGTAATCTCTCGGTAAAGTATAGAAAAAATCCCGCACGGTTCGAATTCCGTACTTATGAAGTTTCTCCGCGGTTTTCGGCCCAATCCCCTTCAGTGTCAGGACATCGTCATCAAGATTCATACTAAAATTATACTATCACTTCAGGATTAGGCAACATCATTATCAACGGTGCCAGAGTGCTCATTGCGCCATTTAGTAATCTCACCATGGTTGCCAGATAGTAAAACGTCTGGTACTTTCATCCCCCGAAAATCTTCGGGGCGGGTATATTGCGGGTATTCAAGATTATCCCCCTCGGAGAAAGACTCAATCTCGGCCGATTGTTCACCTCCGAGCACACCAGGAATTAGCCGCACCACGGAGTCGATTATAATCAGGGCTGGAAGTTCACCGCCAGTTAGGACATATTTCCCAAGCGATATCTTGTAATCCACGATTGACAAAATCCGCTCATCATAGCCCTCATAATGTGGACACAAGATAATAAAATGGGGATTATCCACGTGTTTATCGGCAAAAACCTGTGCGCTTTTTTGATTCCAAATCTCGCCAACAGGGGTAGGCAAAATTACCTTGGCGCTGGGGTCAGCAGCCTTCACCTGCTCAATGGCGTTAAAGACTGGCTCACACCTAAGCAGCATACCATCGCCGCCACCGTAAGGGGTGTCATCGACACTCTTATGTGGACCGAGACCAAAATCGCGCAAATTAACAAAATCAAACTCCACTAGGCCTTTCCGTACAGCCTTCTCCATCATGGAGCTCTGTAAATATGGTTCAACTGCTTCCCTAAACAGCGTAATAATCGTAAACTTAACCATATCTGTATTATACCACGAAAAAACCATCTTACGATGGTTTTTTCCGCTGTTACGCGCCCACCCGCGGGGCACATTTTTTGTTTTAATCCGCTTTTTATTTTTAATGTAAGTCTCCACACTCCACTAAAGTCAGTGGAACCCCTGTGAAGCGTACCAGCTTATACTTATAATAAAGCATAAACTTTAATTTGTCAATTATTTTTTTATTGCAAAAATATGTTATAATATTGTTATGTTTGTAGATACAGCCAAAGTGAGTTTAAAAGCGGGTAAAGGCGGAGACGGTGCCGTCTCTTTTCGTCATGAAATCTATATTCCGAAGGGTGGTCCTGACGGTGGCGATGGTGGCAAAGGCGGCGATATTATTTTCCGAGCCGACCGCAACACTAATACATTGGTCGACTTTCGCTTCACGCCAATACTGACCGCAGAAGATGGCAAGAACGGCTCCGGCCAGCGTTCCGCCGGCCGCTCCGGCAAAGACCTCGTCGTCGACGTCCCCGTCGGCACGGTTGTGTATAAAGTCAGCGAATTAGGTCCTTTTGAGACCATTCGCGACAACGGGAGCGAACTAGCGAGCGAGCCCCGTAACGACGGGCGCGAGCGAAGCGGGTCGAGAAAGGACCTAATCGCTGACTTAACGCATGATGGTGACAAGGTCGTCGTCGCTCACGGTGGCTCCGGTGGCTTCGGCAACGCCCATTTTAAATCCAGCACCCGCCAGGCCCCTATTATCGCCGAAGTCGGTGAACCCGGCGAAGAATTCGAGGCCGAACTCGAACTTAAATCCATGGCCGATGTGGGCCTAGTCGGCCTGCCAAATGCCGGTAAATCTACTTTTCTTTCCGTGGTGTCGAATGCTAAACCCGAAATCGCCGACTATCCCTTCACTACTATTACCCCGAACTTAGGCGTTGCGACTGTTGATGACCACGATCTATTAATTGCTGATATCCCGGGTCTTATCGAAGGTGCCTCTGAGGGTAAAGGCCTCGGCCATGATTTTCTCCGCCATGTCGACCGTACGACGGTACTGCTTCACCTAATCGATGTCTATAATGACGATGCCGGCGAAGCCTATCAAACAATCCGCAATGAACTCGAAAAATATTCAGATCTCGCCGCCCGTCCCGAGGTCGTAGCACTGACCAAATGCGAGGGTGTGGACGAGGATATTATTAAAATGCAAATGTCATCAATTCTCGCCAAGAACCCCGCCGCCAAAATTTTCGCCATCTCGTCCAGCGCCCATCAGGGCTTAACGGAATTATTGAGGGAGCTGAAGCGGGTTTATTTTGAGAGTGAAAGGCAAGTTCGAGAAACAGCTCATAAGGCATCAGCGACATCTTCTTCTGAGACCCTTTCGCGACAACGGGAGCGAACGGAGCGACTGAGCCCCGTAACGACGGGCGCGAAGGAGCGTGTCGAAGAAGAACGATGGCGTGATGCCGATTTGCCTGTTATTTCGCTTGCCTCAGATGCTCTGAAGGACACCTGGCGAGTCGAAAAACTAGATGACGACCACTTCAAGGTCACCGGCGAGAAAATCGAAAAATTCGCCCGCAAAACTGACTTAGGTAACTATGCCAGCCTTAACCGCCTCCGCGACATCATGAAAAAAATGGGCATTCGCGCCGAACTCACCACCCAAGGCGCCAAACCAGACTCAATTATCGAGATTGCCGGCAAAGAATTCACTCTGGTCGAAGATTGGTAGATTAGTGTATATAGTTTAAGTAAGCTGCCGAGCTGGCCGGAATAGTTGAGCGAATCACGCGGTAAGGAATGCCGTAGTTCATCTCTGTCGCCACGATAGATCCATCCGGATTCACTGACTCCACATAGCCCACGTGACCATACCAACCACCATTGCTCTGGAACACCGCACCCGGTGCAGGATTATGGTCTACCAGATAGCCAATTGCTGCCGCACGAACACCCCAAGTGTTCGCATTACCAAGCGATGCCGGTAAATCTTGGCGCATATACCAAGCCCACTGGGTACACTGCCCGCGCCCATACGGGCCACCTAAATCGTAGAAATAGCCCACGACCTCGATATTTTGTCGCTCCGAGGTGCTACCGAGATAGGAATAAGTATAAACTGGCCTTACGATAACTGGTGGCACATATTCAGGACGCTCAGTTTCCGGTAGAGACCCATCTTTAATCAGAATCCGATTCCCTTCGGCGATACCAGAAAGCTCTAAATCATTTAGAGCAATAATCTCTTCAGAGGTAGAACCGTATTTCTCGACAATCGATTCAATTGTGTCATCAGATTTTACCGTATACACAATACCAGGCTTACTTGGGATATAGAGTACGTCGCCAGCTGAGACATCAGTATTCTTGCGGTTGTTTGACCAGCGAATCTGATCGGTCGTCACGCCGTATTTAGAAGCGATTTGCTCCATCGATTCGCCCTCGGCGACAGTATACTCAATTACGCCCCTCGAACCGGTAACAGTGGTAATGCTAGGCTTCTCTGGCTTCCCGGCTAGAGTAATACCGGCATTATACATAGTGTTGGTTATCACGTAGTTCGATGCCACATCCTGCGCACTCGCGAGGCTCAGAGCATCGGATAGGTCAGCCACCACATAAAGCTCAGATAACTGGTCGACCGAGACTTTATAATCATTGGCCGCAAAAGAATCCAGACTCAGATTGATATCGCGATTTTGCTTATCAATCGACCCAATTAAGACTAAAACCAGCGTTACGAAGCCAACCAAAAAATACGGCAATATATTGCTTAAATCTTTTAAATGAATTCTATTCTTTTTTCTTGTCATAGTGCTGCATTACAGAGTTCTTGGCAATGACTGTAAATGTTCTGGATATGCTCAGACTCTGTATAACTATAATACATCAGACCATCGTCTCCTGTCAAGAAATAAAGATAAGAACTATCTGAAGGATTAGCCACGGCAAGGAGTGCCGAAAGCCCCGGATTCGAAATTGGCCCACAAGGTAAACCACCGTACAGTCTCGTGTTGTAGCAAGAATCAACCAAAAGCGCTGCAGAATTATCCTGATAAACTTGGCGCTCCGGGTCAACCGTGTCTAGTGCATAGGAGACGGTCACATCGCTCCCCAGAGCCATCCCGTACTGAAGACGAGTCAAAAACACTTGGGCGACGGTTGGCTGTTCGGGCGAGGGAGCTTCTTTCTGGACAATGGAAGCGACGGTGATACCTTCAAATAGACTTAAACCCTGGTTCTGATACAACTGTTCTAAATTATTCTCAACAATCGACTTATCCATCTCTGACAAGAAAGCCTTTAAAATATCATAAACACCACTATCTCCATAGAAATTCAAGGTCTCAGGATAAAGATACCCCTCAAGAGTCGCCCCTTCAGGCCTCCCCTCTAAAAACGCAAAATCATATTGAGCGCTGAAGGCTTCGTCTATTTCCTCTTGGGTATAGTTCGGTATTCTTTCTTCTGAACTACTTTCGCCGTTACGGTCAACCGCTAATAAATTTTGCTTTATTTTATAGATGGTTTCTCCAGGCCTAATCGTAAAATTAAAAGTCGCTGTCTTCATCTCGGCTTCTTGCCTAGCGTATTCTTCGGCTCTTTTCTTGGCATTCTCTTCCCTGATATGGTTAATTAAAAGAATACTAGAAATCACCCCACCGATAATAATCAGTAGTGTCGAAATGCTAATAATAGCTTTGGTCGAAGCTTTCATTTTATGCTTAACGATTTTAGTATTAAGCTTGACCTTTTTCGCTTCCTTCTTGGTGATACCAGTAACGGTCTCGCCGACTTCTTTAGCTGTCTTTTTGACCAAATGCACAGGACTCTTGTCCTTATTACTAGTGGATGAAGTGGTGTTCTTTTTCTGTACCTTATCACCATCTCCAGAAAGCTCCGAAATATTCTTCAGATTCTCCAAGAAATCCTGCAAAATTATCGCTGCGGCTTCTGCATCTATTTCGCCCTTCGCGTACTTATCTTTCCTAATCTTCAAGCGCTCCTCGGCGACCACCGACGTTAGCGACTCGTCCTGGAACCTAACCCTCGCCCCAGGAATCTTAGTGGTTAGAGTCTTGGCAAAATTCCGGACATACAAGGATTGCGCCGTCTCGTTACCGTCGTTACTTCTCGGCAGACCCAACACGAAGAGATTTGTACTATTGTTCCTCGCTATCTGGTCGATCTTCTTCCATTCTTCGCCGTCAACCTCAACAAACCCTATCGGGATGGCGATTCGCGTACTGGAATCTGCCCGCGCCACGCCGATTCGTTTTTCACCTACATCAAGACAAATAATTTTCATTTTGACTAAGATTATTCGTTACTTTCAGCAGCTTCTTCACCGGATTCTTCGTCGGCGGAAGCCTCTTCTGACTGCGCCTCCTCGTGATGAGTTCGATTGATACCTTGATGTTCTACTTTATTACCATTCTGATCCTTAATTTCCAAATCAACGGTAATACGATTAGAATCGTTCGGTACTGATGTCACCCACGGGAACGAAGTGTTAATTTTAACTTCAGTGATTCCATCGATGTCTTTCAGTATGTGCTGAGCATCACCTAGGCCCCGACCCCGAATCAGTTCGACAATACTTGTATTATTGAGCATCGGGCCAGTGAGGTAAGATGTTTTTAGTTTACCCGTGTATCCACTCTCGGTCTTCATAAAGCTCTCGATGAATGGGTCCTTCATCTCATAGATTTCCTGGTCATCTCTTAAGTTGGCCTTCTCGGCGATAAATTCCTTCACTTTTGTCTTGTCAATCACAAGAACCGAGGTAACAACAGTCGCTTTTATAGATGGCTTCGTGTCGGGCTTCACTTCCTCATCAACTTTAGGTATAGACTCAACATCGGTTACTTCCTGTTTCAAACTAGACTCAATCACCATCTTATCGTCGCCAAGCTGCTCCAACAACTTAGCCTTATTGTCGTCAAGGTTTGAATTGGCTAATTTCGACTCGGCTAGGTCCACATCCGACTGTTGCACGATGGTGATTTCTTCATCCGTACCGCCACTCATGGCCTTATCAGAATAAACATTTACATCGGCAGCCGTATCCCAACCAGAAGATGAAGCAGCTATATTGTATTTTTCACCCGGTTCGGTTGCTCGAACTTTAACCCTGCCAGATATCTGGCAGGAACCGTGTATTGAAATATTCTCCTTGTTCTCACATTTCTTTAGATTCGATAGTCCGCCTTCCCAGGATAGAGTTATGTTTTCTTCGGCAGAATACGATAAATCATTAATTGTAAATAACGTGCCTTCATTGATGACAACAGTGCCCTTTTCGGTAAAGAATGCAGATACTACTACGTCGCCAGTCGCCTTCTCCCCGATATTCTTCTTGCCAGTCGCTTCGAAATTCAGCTTCTCGGTAGACGAAACCTTCTTCTCTTCCAAATAAAACTTACCGACGGTCGCATCCTCCTCGGCTAAATTAGTAGTGAACGTTACCGCTTCGGAAAAATTATTCGATGTAGTCCTAATACCCACCGTCACCGTGACGGATGGAGCAATCACCAGCGCCCAAACCAGCACAATTATGAAAACCAAAACACCAACACCGCTAATAATCGCAAGTTTCTTATGCTCATTAAACCAATTAATAAAGCGATTCTTGCCAGTATTTAGGATGGCTTTTCCCTTCTTTAAGTTGTCCTTCGCATTCTTTTTGTCGGAACTTTTATCCGCGCTTTCTTTAGCATCCTTTTCTGCCTTGTCATCATCGGAATTATCCTTGTCAGACTCATCGTCCTTATCGGTGTCTGTCTTCGCCTTCTTATCGGTCACCCCCTCGTCCTTAGAATCTTCTCCATCTTTAGGTTCGGTTAGCTCATCAATGTCTTCCTTGGTTTCTACAGTTCCATCAGATTCCTCCACTAACTCTTCCTTTGAAATATTCTCTGTCTCAGTATCTTCCTTGGGGATTGCGGGGGCCGTCTTCAAATCGCTAGTTACCGGTAGCTTATTTACTGCAGCTAATTTTATGATTGAAGGGTCGGTCGTCACTAAGACGATAGCTTTCTCTGCCGCGCTCCCGGCTTTATGGATTAATTTCATATTTACAACACTACGAAACACCCCAGCCTTTTTAGGCGGCACCAAGGCAACAATCTTCTGTTTTGACTTTTCGATTTTGGAGATGATGTCGGTGATATCATCCTCTGGTTCTAAATAAATAACATCCTTATTCATATATAAAATATACCACATTTTTTGCTGCTTGTGTTAAAATATATATAAATGAGCATTTTCAAACCTAAAAAAATCCAGAATAGTCCAAGTAACAACGCAGCATTGTCAGAGTTGGCATTGAAGTATATTCATGATGGTGTAATCATCGCGGATAAGAATAATGCGGTCTGTTTTATTAACCCTGCGGCTGTCATCATGACGGGTTGTAGCTCCGCCGAAAATGCCATTGGGCTAGATTTTGGACTAATTATTAAGATTGAGAGCAAAGAAGGCCGTGCACTTGCAGAGAATGAGAATCACCTTATCCAAGCAATGCTAACAAATCAACCACTAGATGCCTTCCAGGCCTTACTGATAAACGCTAGCTCCGAGAAGCGAGTACCAGTTTCGATCTCCGTGATTCCAGTAGAGGGAGCCGGCAATAATCGTATTATTACTCTGCGCAATATCACGAGGGAGCTCGCCGAGGAGAGCGAGCAGGCCGAGTTCATTTCCACCGCATCACACGAAATGCGCACCCCAGTAGCCACCATTGACGGCTACCTTTCCCTGACTCTTAATCCCCAGACTGCCACCATTGATGAGCGGGCGCGCGGCTATCTGACTGCGGCTGAGAAGGCCTCCAAGCATCTTGGCAAACTGTTCCAGGATCTCCTGGATGTCACGAAGCTCGACGATAGTAAAATCAGACCCAATCTCGAGCCAGTCGAAATGACTGAATTAATCAAGTCAATCACCGATGACTACAGGCTTCGCGCTGAAGAGGCCAAGCTTAAACTCACGTTCGGCTCTTCTGAGGGCGACTTTACAGATGTTAATCGTAAAATGCACCCAGTCGTGTATGGCTTTATTGATGTAAATTTCATGCGTGAGATAATGGATAATCTCATTGAAAACGCTATCAAATACACCCCCGAAGGCGGCTCAATTTACGTCAACGTTCGTGCCGACGGCGATCGTTTTCTCGTCAATGTAACTGATACCGGGATTGGTATTTCGGCGGACGATTTAATGCATGTGTTCCAGAAATTCTACCGAGCAGATAATTCTGATACGCGCACAATTGGCGGGACAGGCCTAGGCCTATATATTGTCAAACAGCGCACTGAGGCAATGGGGGGCAAAGTTTGGGCCGAATCGGCCTTCGGCGAAGGCTCGACTTTCTACGTGTCTCTGCCGCGCTTATCCGATTCGGAATACGAAAAGCGTATGATTATGGTACAAAACCGCATGATGCAGGCGCCTACTCCGGCCGTTTCAGCCGCGCCCATACCACCAGCACAGATAGTACAATCGGCTTCGCCAGTGCAACCAGCCCCACCCGCTCCACCCATTCCCCCAACGCAAACAGTTACTATGCCCACAAATCAAACCAATAATAATTTAAACGGAGAACCAAAATGAGTAAAATAATGGTAGTAGAAGACGATGCAAGCTTGCGCGAGATTTACAGTATTCGGATTACAGCTGAAGGTTACGAAGTAGTTTCCGCTGGTGATGGTGAAGAGGCTCTTGCTGTGGCAGTACGCGAAAAGCCAGACCTAATTCTAAGTGACGTAATGATGCCAAAAATTTCAGGTTTTGACATGCTAGATATTCTTCGCTCTACGCCAGAAACCGCCGATATTAAGGTTATCATGATGACTGCGCTCTCGGCAGACGACCAGCGCCAGCGTGGTGAAAGCCTCGGCGCCAATAAGTATTTAGTTAAATCTCAAGTCGGCATAGAGGATGTGATTGGTGCCATCCATGAAGTGCTAGGCGACCGTGAGGCAAAAGTTTCAGAACCGACTCCAGCCCCAGCACCGGTGCCTGAGCCGACCCCTGCTCCAGCACCCGCACCAGGACCGACCCCCGCGCCAGCTCCAGCTCCTGAACAACCATTGCCACAGCCCGAACCTGTTCCAGGACCTATCCCCGCCCCAGAACCAGCGCCAGCTCCAGCTCTGGAGCCGACTCCTGCACCCGCACCCGAACTGACACCAACTCCAGCCCCTACCCCCGCACCCGAACCTGTCAACCAAAATCCTGCACCCGCAAATTATGAACAACCAAATCAGGCTCAATAAATTCCTAGCGGAAAGATTAGGTGTCTCGCGCCGCGAAGCGGACGAGTTAATAGTAAGCGGTAAGGTTACTATAGATGGCGAACCAGCCAAAATCGGTGCTAGACTGGACAAATCGTCCAAAGTATGTTATAATAATAAGATAGTTCCGTTTGAGACGGAATATCTTTATTTGGCCTTCCATAAACCAGTCGGATACGTCTGTTCCCGCCGAGCACAAGGGTCAGCTCCCACGCTCTATGAACTTTTGCCAGCTAAATATCAGCATTTAAAGACCGTCGGTCGTCTCGACAAAGACTCCTCCGGCCTCATTCTGCTCACTAATGATGGCGATTTTGCCTATCAAATGACCCACCCCAAATTCCGCAAGACTAAAATCTACGAAGTAGAGCTAAACCAGCCTCTGCAGCCATTACATCAGCAAATGATTTCCGATTACGGCGTAATGCTCGATGATGGTCCCAGCCAGTTTAAAGTGATTGCGCTGACAACAGACCAAGCTCAGCGTAAACGTTTCACGGTGGTATTAACCGAGGGTCGTAATCGCCAAATCCGTCGCACCTTCGCTGCACTGGGATATAGGGTTACCAAGCTTCACCGCACTCATTTCGGCCCCTATGAAATAGGTGATTTACCACCTGGGAAGTATGCTATAATCAAAGTATGAGCACGATTCTGGGTTTAGATATTGGCACTGAATTTGTGAAAGCCGTTCTTGCTAAGCCTGCCAGGAAGGGCAATCTCGAGATTTTGGGTGTCGGTAAAGCCAAGCAGGATGAAGGCAACATGTACAATGGTGCAATTGCTGATATTCCTGCCGTCGTTAGTGTCTGCGAAGAGGCAATAAAACAGGTCGAGGACCAAGCTGGCGAGCACGCCGAGCTAACCGTAGTTGGTGTTGCCGGTGAGCTAGTCAAGGGTTCCACTACCACGGTTAATTATAGTCGCAAGGATCCCAATAAACCAATCACTGACAATGAAATGCAGGAAATTATCAAGAAAGTTCAGCAAAGATCTGGTGAAGTCGCCAAGAAAACCGTCGCACTTGAGACTGGCAATGATAATGTCGAGGTGCGGCTAATCAATTCTGCCATCGTCTCGCTTACAATTGACGGCTACAAAATCAGCAATCCGATTGGCTTCAAGGGTTCAGACGTAGTTATTCAGTTTTATACAGCTTTTGCCCCGTTAATCCATGTCGCTGCTATTGAGAAAGTCTGCGCAGAGCTTAACCTCGACCTCCTCACTATCGCTGTAGAGCCATTTGCGGTCTGTCGCGCCTGCCTTGGCGATGATATTGATTCCGGTTTCTCCGGTATCGTCATGGACATAGGTGGCGGCACCACTGATGTTGCAGTAGTCGAGGATGGTGGCATTGAAGGCACGAAAATGTTTTCAATCGGTGGTCGCAGTTTTACTCACCAAATTGCCGAATCGCTCGGGGTAGATTTTGATACTGCTGAGAAGTATAAATTGCAATTCGATACCACCGAGCTTGACGACCATGTCAAATCCAAAGTCGAATCCGCCCTTTCGCGCAATCTCTCTGTCTGGATGACCGGTGTCGAAGTGGCGCTGGAAGATTTCGAGAGTATTAGCAGTCTTCCGCTTAACCTATTTCTCTGTGGCGGTGGCGCCGGCCTCTCTCTTGTCCAAGAATCCTTGGCCGTGTCGGATTGGTATCAAGCCCTCCCCTTTTCTCGTCGCCCGATTATTCATTTGATAGATGTTGCGGAGTTGCCAAATCTGAAAAACGAGCAGGATTTCGATCTGGATCATTCCTTCGCTACAGCGCTAGGTCTCTTGTGGGTTGGGCTAGATACTCTCGCAGGAGCACCAGAAGAAAACAAGCTCAAAGCTAAAATCGCTAAAATTTTGCAGAAATAAATACACAATAATATTCATAAAAATCAAAATGTGTTATAATTAGAATTATCTGATAAAACCGAGAAAAGGGGGTGAAAAAATGATAATCTTTGTAGTTTTATCGGATACGCTACTTTGGGGAATCCGGAAGACAACGGAATATGTTGCCGACCGGTACGGACAAGCCGTCGCGAATCTGTACTCTGAGAGATTATATCGAAACAGGGACAGATACAACCGTCTTTTGAGGGGAGAAATTTCCGAGGAAGACTACTGGATGTCTGTGCGCCAAGGGACACCTGTCAGCGTAAAAGAGGCCGAAGGTTTCTACACAAAAGCCTTGATGTGCGCCAAGCCAGGATTGATGGAAATACTTAATTCCATCAAGTCCCATCCATCTCAGATCCCTTCCTGTAAAGGAAGGATAGAGTACGGAAGGCCAGATATTCAATTGCTCTGCGATTACAACAAGGAACGTAAGTCCCAAATCAAAGAGTTTCACGGTGAATTGTTCGAGGAGTGTAGCCGGTCCTACTGGTCATTTGAGTATTACCAGATTGTACCCGATAAGGGATACCTAGAAAGAATACTCAATGTTGCCGGAGTTGGCCCGAAGGAAGCCTTCCTGGTTGCTGGAGAACCGTTCAGTACCACGGCGGCTTCACTAGCTGGAATCCCAAACCAGATGTATGTCAATCCTGACCGTTTCAAGAAACGTCTTCTGGAATACGGATTCGAACTCTAGTGGGTAGGTTTAGCCGCACTACTCCCCACAAACAACAAGGCACCCTTTTCAGGGTGCCTTCCCCCATTCTGGTCTAGTTTTAAAGACAGCTTAATTTCAAAAGTCTCAAGTGGATGGCTTCAGACACTCCTATTCCAGAACCGCTTTAATCCTTCTGATCCCAGCTGAGGAAGATTCTTCCTTTTTAATCCGGAATTTCCCAATCACTCCCGTATGTTCGACATGCGGCCCACCGCAAACCTCGCGCGAGATTGGATGATCGAAATCGCCAATGGTATACACTGTTAATTTCTCAGGGTATTTATCCCAGAACTGCCCATGTGCCTTCAATGTTTCTCGAGCATATTTTTTATCATACTCATCGTGCACTACTGGCAAATCTGCTTTAATCCATTCATTAACCTGATCCTCGACCGCCTTCTTCTCTTCGTCCGTCATCTTATGGTCAAGATTAAAATCAAATCTTAACCTCTCGGCGGTGGTGTTCGAACCTTTCTGGACGATGTCTGGCGAAACCAGCTTCTGCAATGCCGCTAGTAAGAGGTGTGTAGCAGTATGATACTTGATGGTCTGCTCGCCGTGATCTTCCAAGCCACCCTTGAACATGCCTTTAGAGGCAGTCTGTGAGCGCTCACGCTGCTCGGCCAGAGCCTGCTCGAATTCCTTGATGTAATCTGGGGAGAGGTCAATACCTTCACGGTAACACTCTTCTACCGAAAGCTCCATCGGAAAACCATAAGTGTCCTGGAGCTTAAATAAGTCATATCCGGACAATCTAAACGAGACTTCTCGGGGACGGGGTTCCTCGCGCCCGTCGTTACGGGGCTCGGACCCCTCGCCACCTCGACCAAAGGTCGTCCGTCTGTCGTCGCCTCGACACGAAACGCAAGCGTTTCGTCTGCTCGGCTCCTTCGACGGTCGGTCGTACCCTCCGGAGCGCCCCGAGAAGTCTCGTTTAGATTGTCCAGACAGTTTATGTAGCTCCTTCAGCCCACGATTTAGCGTTTTCCGAAAAGCATTTTCCTCGCGTAGCATTACATCGAGTGCTACCTCGCGGTGTGTCAAAATCGAATCCGGCAAATCACGGTAAATCTCAGACACAATTGGCACAATCTCCGCTAAGAAATTGTCAGAAATCCCGAGGTCCAGTGCTCTCAGAATCGCTCGGCGTAGCAATCTTCGCATTGCATACCCTTGAGTCTTGTTAGATGGTACTAACCCTTCCGCTGCCAGCAGATAAGCACCGCGGATGTGGTCAGCAATCACCCTCATCTCGTCGGTGTTATTATCGTAAGATTTGTGTGAAATTTGCTCCAGCTTCTCAATAATCGGTTTCATCAGTGAGATCTTAAATACGTCAAAACTATCAATCGAGGCGGCAGTAATTCGTTCTAGTCCCGCACCGAAGTCGACGTTCTTCTTCTCTAGCTCAGAGAAACTCCCATCTTCGTTGCGGCGGTACTGCATGAAGACCTGATTACCAATCTCCATAAACCTCGCCCCGTCGCTGGCCGGGTGCGCCAGTCCGTATTTCTCTACATCCTGTTTATCCTCACCGAAGTCATAGAATACCTCCGAATCTGGCCCACAGGGGTCGCCAATCGGCGTTGTCTCGCAACCACCACCCCGTGACCACCAGTTCTCGTGATCATCATAGAAGAAAATCCTCTCACCTGGCTTCACACCGCGCCTGTCACCTTCTTTTGCCGAACCGATTTCGACAATTTTCGCCTCAATTCCAGCCTCATTAAAGACCTTTTGCCAGATCTTAGCCGCTTCCGTGTCGCGCGGTATGCCGTATTTGTCATTGCCAATAAAACAAGTCACGTAAATCCGCTCCGGGTCTAGCCCGACTTCCTTAGTCAGAAACTCAAAGAAATTCCGAATCTGCTCCTCCTTGAAATAATCGCCCAGCGACCAGTTCCCAAGCATCTCAAAAACCGTCGTGTGCCTCGGGTCTCCCACATCCTCAATATCCTGCAATCGCAGCGAAGGCTGAGAATCACAAAGCCGAGTCCCCTCCGGGTGCTCCTTCCCTAGTAAATAAGGTAGTAGCGGTTGCATGCCCGAACCGGTAAATAAGGTCGTCGGATCGCCCTCCAGCACCAGAGGTGCAGGGCTGATTATCTTGTGCCCTTTCGACACCTGAAAATCTAAAAATTTTTGTCTAACAATATTTGCATCCATAGGTAGCATTATATCATAAAAGGGATTGACAGAAAATATTATTAGTGCTAAAATAAGCATAAGTATATTAAATAAATAAAAAGGAGCTATATGGCACAAGCAAAAAAGAAAACTGCGACTAGGACTGCTAAGAAGACTGCGACCAGGCAGGCGCCACGCCGCAAGCAAGCATGCTGCAAGCGTACTCAAGCCGGCATTTCCAATCAAGAAAGAATGCATCTCTATGTCATTACTGGCATGAGTATTATTGCTGGTATCTTACTTTGCGCAAACGCAGCGATGATGATGGTCTAATTGTAAGGATTCCTTTTCGTCAAAGCCCCTTTTTGAAAAGGGGCTTTTTGCTAGCAAATAATGCCGCCACCCAGACAAATTTTACCGGAATAGAAGACTGCGCTCTGTCCGCTGGCCGGCCGTTTGATTTCGTTCTCAAAGTGTAACGTTTCGCCGTCAAAAGTCGCCGGAATCAGTGGCGCCCGGTGCCTGAGGCGAACGTGAATATTAGTAGTCCCCAAAACATCATATTCAAATCGCCTCATTAGTATATCATGCAGCCTCAGCTCTTTGGTCCAAATCGCCTCATGATTCAAGTTTTTTGACACATATACGATGTTTTTATCAATATCCTTTTTCACCACATAGTACGGCATTCCGTCGTTGACTACGCCTTTCTCGCCATCAAGATATAGCCCGTGTCTCTGCCCAATCGTATAGAAAATCGCTCCCTCGTGATATCCAAGCACCCTGTCGCTTTCAATTTCGCGAATTTCACCTGGCTTTACATCGATGTATTCCTTCAAAAAGTCCCTCATCCCCACCTCGCCCACGAAACAAACTCCCATGGACTCCTTCTTATAAGCATTATGTAGCCCCTTCTCGGCCGCCAGTTTCTTGACTTCCGGCTTCAACATATCCCCAATCGGGAACAAAGTATGCGCCAATGCCTCCTCTGATATCCGATACAAGAAATACGTCTGATCCTTATTTTCATCGGCGGCTCTTGCAAGTATGGGTGGGAGCAATCCGGAAGTATTATAGTGGGGCGCTCCGGAGGTTACGACCGAGGTGGCGAGGGGCGGCTCGCCCGTAACGACGGGCCGAGCCGACCCCGTCCCCAATATAATACTTCCGGATTGCTCAACGCCTTTCCTTGCATAATGCCCCGTTGCAATAAAATCAGCCCCCGCCTCCATCGCCTTTTCGTAAAACAGCTTGAATTTGATTTCCTGGTTACACATAATGTCCGGATTTGGCGTATTGCCTTTACGAAATTCAGAGAGCATGTAATCGACGACTTTCTCGCGGTATTCTTTCTCGAAATCCCACACCTGAAAATCAATCCCCAGCTTCACCGCAACTCTCTTAGCATCGGCCAGATCCTCCGCCCAAGGACATTTCATCCCAGGTAGGTCTTTAGACCAGTTTTTCATGTAAACGCCAACCACATTGTAGCCCTGCTCCTTCAAAAGCAGCGCCGCCACGCTCGAATCCACGCCGCCACTCATGCCGACATAAACCGTCTTAGTCATTTGCCAGCTCCTGCCCAGTTGCTGCTGACTTATCAATCCGTTCCCTCTCGCCAGCCACTACTTCATTGATAATCTTTGCCGCCTCATGAATTTGAGCCTCATCATTAGTCTCACCGAAGGTAATCCGAAGTGAGCCAGCGATTTGCTCGTCGGTTAGCCCGATAGCCTTTAGCACATGTGACCTGACACCCTTAGAAGCGGCGCAGGCGGCGCCAGTCGCGACGTAAACTTCTCTTTCCTCTAGTAAAAACACTAGTCGTTCCGCATCCAATCCCTTAAAACACACCACTACAAAATTATCCAGCGAATGCCTGTCGTTGATCAGCTCATAATCGGATAGCTCAGATAAAAAGCTCTTCTTCCACGCCGCATATTTCTTCCGGTTGCCATTCAGGTGCTCCTTTGCCAAAAGAATCGCCTTAGCAAACCCAATTACCCCAGGCACATTCTCCGTACCGCTTCTGAGGCCGTTTTCCTGCCCACCCCCAAAAGTCAGTGGGTGTAACCTGACATCGTGTGATACATATAATGCGCCGACCCCTTTCGGCCCGTAAATTTTAGCGGCATTTAGTGTTAATAAATCCACCCCCAGTCTGGCAACATTGATATCGAGCAAATTTAGCGCCTGTGAGGCATCAGAATGCAACAATAATTGCCGTTTTAGCCCTCTCTTCATCCTATCGAGTTTCACCTCCCGAATAATCTGCGACACCTCTGCTATCGGCTGAATCGTCCCCAGCTCATTATTTGCGAGCGACACCGAGATAAGCTCCGTCTCATCCGTAATTTTCTTGCGTAAATCCGATAAATCAATCAATCCATTCGGCAAAACATCAATCGCCTGCCCGCCGTATCGCTCCGCCACCCTCCTGACCGAATCATGTTCAGTCACGAGATACAACACGGACGGGTGACAGCTGTGAGGAGGGTGCCCTACTGAGTCTTGCGAAACGGGAGAGGAGAGTGACTGACGGGATTCGTCCAAAGATATAGCAGTAAACGCTAAATTATTCGCCTCAGTTGCCCCAGCGGTTATAATCAAATCAGAGATCTTCGCCCCAATCGCATGTGCAATTACGCCCTTTGCCGACTCATATTCAGAAGCCACCTTTTTCGCCGGCAAATATGCCGCCGACGGATTAAAAAAATCCTCCGTAAAATACGGCTCCATCGCTTGTAGTACTCTTTTGTCTACTGGCGTAGCTGCAGCATGGTCAAGATAAATCATAAGAATATTATAACATATTATTGCACATCTGTAAACTCACCAACGAAGACAATTTCCTTCTCGCCATCTATTAGCGTAAGGGTTTTCTCTCGCTGGTTTAGCTCGTACTCGTATTCATTCTCGAGGTCATATAGCCATTTAGTTTCAATCTGTAATTTGCCGTCCCGGATTGCCCAGACGAAGTCGTAATCGTTTAAGTGACCGTTCGTGGTCAGTGTTCCCTTACCAATTTCGGTAAATTTCCAAATCACGCTTGGCATGCAATTTGACTCGCCATTATTCTCATCTACGCCGTCTTCGCCCTCGGTAACCGCATCTGTGCTATTTGCACAATTCGCACCATCATCGAGAACCCACTGCTCCGCCGAGATTAAGTACTCCCCATCCTCAATATCTGGCACATGGAGCAAATCCAGTATCAAAAAAACCACACCAACAATTAGTGCGATTATTCCTACTACAAAAACCCCAATTGATAGTCCAAGTTTCTTCGATTTCTTCAAAGGTTTGTCGTTATCCATGACTCTATTTTAGCAATAGAGTTTTGATTTGACAAGGTTAAGGTAAACCTTCGCGGCCTTGCGGAAATTATCCAGCTCGTCTCCGGCTAGTTTCTTATACTTGCCTTTGGCCGACTTCTTATATACACCAGCCGGTCGCACCTCGTACCTGACCGTAATCTCCTTAAGAATTCCAGAATCATCCAGATAGCTTTCATGCCAAATCCAGACGTTTTTCCTTGCCTCAAAAAACTCCCTTTCGTGGCCATTCGGAATTGGCCCAAAAATCGTACGCCCTAGCTCCGCCTCGGCATTGATCAAGTCGTCGTAGGTGAGCTTTTGCGGCTCTTTCACCTTTCTAAAAGGGTATTTTGGTGATAAATTCAACCCTAGCAGTTTTCTAAGCGACATTTTTCAATCTCCTGAGAAATAGCGTTTAATTCCTCAAAAATCCTCAAATCCTCACTTGAAGAATCGTCAAAATCATAGGCCTCACTCTTTGCGAAAGAAGGCACTTTATATTCTAAATAGTTTTCTTCCATTTTTCGTGGTCTCCTTCTCTATAATTTTGAACTCTGACCCAAGTTTTGCGGCTAGCCAGTTGGCGATGTCGCTCACATGGGCCGGTTCATTAATTATACCACGAAATGGCTCTGGAGTCAAGAACGGCGCATCTGTTTCCAGCAGAATTCTCTCTAGTGGTGGGGTTGGCAGTGTCGAATAGGTGGCCAGCCCATTCACCCCTACATAGAAATCAGTTTCGTTTAAAATTCGCTTCAGAGCCTTCCTGCTATCTGTAAAAGAATGCACTACGCCACGCACCTTCGGGAAATTGGCCACTACCGGGAAAAAATCTTGGAAGGCTTCCCTGACATGAAACGACACGGGTAGGTCATTATCAGAGGCCAGCTGCAGCATCTGCTCGAATAACCTTATCTGCGCCTCACGATTATGATCAGGATAATGATAATCCAGCCCGACCTCACCGATAGCTACAGGCAATTGAGAATATACTTTTTGGGGCGCTCCGGAGGTTACGACCGAGGTGGCGAGGGGCGGCTCGCCCGTGACGACGGGCCGAGCCGACCCCGTCCCCAAAAAGTCATATTCTAATTGCCTGTAACTATTGGCGTTTTCAGGGTGAATACCATAAGTCCAGTATACATTATCATGTTTACTCGCGAATTCGCGCGCAGCTAGAGAATCCTCGTGTGACGTGCCGATACAGATTATCTTCTCCACTCTCGCTGCATGCGCCCGCTGAATCATCTCCTCCGCCTGCTCGGCGGTAAAGAATTCCCGGTCGTGTAAGTGGCAATGCGTATCGATTAACATAAGATGATTATAGCACATGGCTTAAAATGTTATAACTCACTCTCCCCGACAAACCTAACCAATAATCTTCGAAATGTGAAACAAATCACTTCAAATCTTGCAAAAATGTTTCACATTTAGCTCTCAAACTAAGTTCCGATTCTCCCGCTTCCTTTTTATCGGGTCAAGCTGTCTTTTGCGCAGGCGCAGAGATTTAGGTGTCACTTCCAGCAGTTCATCATCTAATAAGAAATCCAAACACTGTTCCAGCGATAACTGTGTGTATGGAGTCAACTGAATTGCGCCATCCGATGCATGGGTCCGCATATTGGTGAGCTGCTTTTCGCGACAGATATTGATGTCGAGATCGTCCTTCTTGTTCGAAAGCCCCACAATCATACCCTGATACACTGGCACCTGTGGTGGAATATATAAAATCCCTCGTGCCTGCGCAGCATCCAGCGCATACGCTGTCGATACCCCCGATTCAAACGAAACCAACGCCCCATTACGCTCGGGCTTATATTTCCCTTCCACCGGGCGATATCCGGCCGCAATCGAAGACATAATCACCGTGCCCTTCGTCGCAGTGAGTAAATTATTTCTAAGTCCAATAAGAGCTGCCGTAGAAATCTCATAAACAAACCTCGTAGCTCCCGCGGCGGTAAGTTCTTGGGACTTCAGCTCTGCCTTACGCACGCCAAGCTCTTGTGATACCGCCCCCACGAATTCCGGCTCCACCTCCACCGTCAAAGATTCAATCGGCTCGCATTTTACCCCATCAATCTCGCGGTAAACCACTTCCGGTCGTCCAACTTCCATCTCGTAACCTTCGCGCCGCATGGTCTCAATCAGGACAGACAGGTGTAATTCACCCCGCCCCGACACTTTATACCCGAGTCCGTCAGGCTGGATCTTCAAAGCGATATTGGTTTCCAGCTCCCGTGTCAGCCGCTCCGCAATTTGTCGTGAAGTCGTAAATTCGCCTTCACGCCCCTTTAGTGGTGAAGTGTTTGGCCCGATGTAGATCGATAAAGTCGGTGCTTCCAGTTCAATTCCAGGTAGAGCCTCTGGATTATCACCGCTCGCAATCGTGTCACCGATATTTGCTTCTGATACTCCGGTGATTGCTACGATATCACCGGCAATCGCTTCCGGAACCTCTTCCTTGGAAAGCCCGCGATAGGAAAAAAGGCAGTCAATCTTACCCTTGTGTCTCGCGAACATGCTTCCACTCGGGCACCGGTCGCCCGGCCCGTCGTTACGGGCGGGCTCCCTTTCGTTCGCTCCCCTCGTCGCGAAAGATCCCTCGTCGGAAGCATTGCTCGCTCTCAAAATGGTAACACCCTGTCCTTTCTTAAGCTTACCACTAAAAATCTTTCCAATGCAGTACTTCCCGAGGTAATTATCTCCAGCCAGGGCGGCGACCAGCAGCTGCGCCGACTCCGCATCCGGATTTACCGAAGGTGCAGGAATATCGTTAATGATTGATTCGAAAATCACATGTAGGTCATCATCCAGCTCGGTCGTCTTGCCAGCTCGGCCTTCCCGCTCAATCGCATAATAAACTGGATAGAAAAGCTGTGATTCATCGGTGGCAAGCTCCAAGAACAGGCTCTCAATCTCACTTAGCACTTCATTCACCCGAGCTGCCGGCTTGTCAATTTTATTGATCACAACCACTGGCTTCAGCCCGAGGTTAAGTGCTTTCGATAGCACGAACTTCGTCTGCGGCATGGGGCCTTCCTGAGCATCCACAATCAGCAGCACGCCATCCGCCATATTCAGTGTGCGCTCCACCTCACCCGAGAAATCCGCATGTCCCGGCGTGTCGATGATATTAATCTTATAGCCATCATAATAAACGCAGGTCTGCTTCGCCGTAATCGTAATGCCCCGCTCATGCTCCTGGTCACCAGAATCCATAATCAGGGTCTGCGACATCTCCGCCTGGTTATCACGAAAAGTATGCGATTGCTTCAAAAGCCCATCGACCAGAGTAGTCTTCCCATGGTCGACATGCGCAATAATCGCTACATTTCGTATCATATCTTTATTCAAAGTCATAGGAGTAATTCTACCATAGCTTGCAAAATATATCAATATGTGATATAATATAAATATATGGCTAATCGAAATAAACACTTGAACCCTAATCAGAAACACGAACCTAAGCGCTGCTGGGTTGGCGACACTCACAAAATTTGTTACGATACCGAAGAAGAAGCAAAACTCGCTGCGCTCGTGGCCGCTTATGACCACCATGCTCCAGAGCTATCTGTATATAAATGCGAGTATGGTAATCATTGGCATTTGAGTTCGAAATAGAAATCAGATATAGTTCACCATACTAACGAAGTAGACAACGAACCGAATCGCCGTAGTAGCGATTGTCGTAGAGCGCTGGGTTGGCGGCGACGCCATCCACGTTGAAGACCGCGACCCTGGTGTCGTTGCCATTGTACGCAACAGACGACCAGAAGCCGCCGTCGTACCCGACACGCCCGAGATTACCGAGGAAGTAGCCGGCGGGGGTGAAGTAGAGCGGAGCTGACCAAATAGTAGAGATGTTACTAAAGCCGCCGTTATCCGTCCAACCATACTCGCTCCATAGGTCGGCAAAATCACCTTCGCTTTGGCTTAAGTTATAATTCCAAATAGAGTATGGCAAAGTCCAACCAGCTGGACAGATAGACTCATTAGTTTCTAGGTTCTCGTATTCGCCAGTATTTTCATTATATACTCCATATATACTAGCATCATTAGAAGCAATAGCAGCTGACCAGTTATAATAGTTACCTAAGTGGTATTGCTGTGTACCGGTACTAGACACATAGGTAGAAAGTGGATTTAACGATTCGTCACATGATGGAGTACTGGTAGAATAGTCACATGAATTAGCATATGCATCCCAGTCTGACCAGTCACTAATTTCAGTGTTCCAGTAAAGGTCTCCTGGGTCATAAGATTCTGGGGTATTGTTGTTTTTGCAGTGACTATATTGTGAGTCCCAGGTTCCACCCTGGCACCAGGCATGAATGTTATTAGCGGATGTTTCGTAAGTAGAGCGAATTGGTGACCAACTGGCTGTATCATAAGAGTTGGTGCTTGTATTCCAACCTAGGTCAGTATCTAAGTTAGTGTAGGTCTTAGATGAATCTAGGTCTAGGTCTAGATTCTGTGTCATCCAGATGTTCCCATCAGCCAGCTTAGACACAGTATAAGTCTTACCATCACGCTTATCCTTCAAAGTATACTGCTGCTCACTAGTCATGGATGTTAGAATGGCAGATTTATTGGTAGATGAAATATCCTGCATACATTTAATATCGGCACTAGTATTGGTTCCAATCGTCGTCCCGGACGGATTGCATACTACCGGCGCCGGCGCTGTATATGGGTGCACCAATGTGTACCTCACCTTACCGGTATAAGTCCCCGCAGGCTGTGTCGCGGAAATCCAAGCAGCATAAGTCGTAGTGAATGAAGACCCAATCGCGCTCTGCCCAGTAGCCGGCACCTCGGTACTGGATACGAAAGAAGCCACCTTGGTCATCGTATCTGGCACCACATGATAAGCAGTATAAGACCCGTCGCTATCCTCATGTATGGTCGGCTCGTATAGTCCGCTCACCTTCGTCAGTTTCATCGCCCAGCCCGAAATCGCACCCGAAGTCTGAGTCCCCGTGTCGAAATCAAGCGTAGCATCCGAATCGTGCTTCATCAGCGTATTTCCATACTCGTCATTGCTATATCCTATAGCATAAATCGCATAGCCGCCATTATCATTACAATAAGTATTAAACGTGGTCGTCCCAATCTCCGAATAATAATTATTGTTCATTACCGTAGCGGTATGCTCACCGCCGTTTGCAATCACCCCCTCCACCGAGCAGGACTCCTGTATCGTGATATTAATCTGGTCCACGGAAGTCGTATTATCATCCGCATAACAATTCCCTAAACCAAAAAACGTTGTAAAAATTACAACAAACCCAAAAACCTTCCAACTTTTATCCCATTTCTTGCAGTTAGATAATAATTTATACATTGGTACCTCGCTTATGCTAAATCTATTATAGCACATATTTTCAAAAATCAACCACATTTATTATATAATTTAAAAAAGGAGTAAAAATGAATCAGAAACAACGTGAATGGGACGAATACTTTATGAAAATCGCTGAAGTTATCGGGGAGAGATCCAAAGATCCATCGACCAAGACAGGCTGCGTAATTGTTGATCAGAATAAACGCGTAGTATCTACTGGTTACAATGGCCTCATCCAAGGCGCCGATGAATCAAAAATGACCTTATCCGAGCGCCCAATGAAATATTTATTTAGCGTTCATTCCGAAATGAATGCGGTGTTATTTGCCCACCAGGATTTGGCTGGTTGCACTATTTATAATCGGGTGGCGACTTGCGATAACTGCCTCAAGCATTGTCTCCAGGCTGGCATTAAGCGTTTTGTTTACAAAGAGTTTCGCGTTCATTCGCATTCTACCACTCCTAAGAAATCGATGACTAATATTGATACCGACGAAGCGGTGGTCCGGCTGCTTGCCTCCATGCCGGAAGTTGAGACCCTAAATCTCACCAATGGCAAGACTTATATCGAGGATATCCTAGATTCCTACCCAGCCGATTCGCTCGAATACCAGCGCCTCATCAAGTGGGTCGAGCCAAAATCTACCGTCGCTTAAATAACTATACCTATCATCAAATCATTTACAGAGGTTGCGGCATCAATCAGCTCCAGCAAATCAGCCTAGGAGCTACTAGTACAGTCCCCTACCACTCAATCGGCTCTAGGCCATGGCGAACTAGGAACTCATTGCATTTCGAAAAAGGCCGGCTGCCGAAAAACCCAGCATAAGCCGACAAAGGCGAAGGATGTGCCGATTCTAGAACCAAATGCTTGGACGTATCAATCAAAGATTTCTTATTGCGCGCATCCCTCCCCCACAGAATAAACACCAGGTGTGGCCTCTTTTGGTTCAAATATTCAATTGTAGCAGTAGTAAATACCTCCCAGCCTTTGCCAGCATGGGATTTTGGCTTGTGCGCTTCTACCGTCAGGACGGTATTAAGTAGCAACACTCCTTGCTTTTGCCAATTCGCCAGGCTTCCGCGCGGGTTGGCATGCTTGCCAATATCGGAGTCAATCTCTTTGTAAATATTGATTAAAGACGGCGGGACAGGCTGCGAATTCGGCACCGAGAAAGCCAACCCCTCCGCCGCGCCCGGCGTGTGATATGGATCCTGACCCAGAATCACGACTTTCACCTCGTTCAAATCCGTCTTAAAAGCCCGGAACACCAATTCCTTCCGCGGGTAAATTGTCTTCGTCTCATATTCATGATGTAAAAACGCCGCCAATTCTTTAAAATACGGCTTATTAAATTCGCTATTTAAAAACTCTTTCCAACTCTCGTGCATACATATATTATACTTGATTTTGCCATAAAAATATCTAATGTTATTAACTAAAGTTGCTTAAGTTAATAACATTTGGCTAGACTAATGCTTATGGTTATGATAAACTATATTCAGAAATGGTTATGCATATGAAAAAGAAGAAGGCAATAATACTAGGAATACCACTTGCGGCCACCATTGTTTCTGGTGCTTTACTTTCTTCTAGCTATGCTTCTGCCGATGATGTTGTAGACGAAATTAATATCACTGTCCCTATGTCCTGTACTATGTCCGGTACTGGAATGGACACTCATAATGCTAATATTAATAATGGTACCTATACTCCTAATATTGGTACTACTACTATGCATGTATTCTGTAATGATAATGAAGGTTTTGCTATCTATGCAGCAGGATATACAGGAGATGAAATA
>JAZRDA010000025.1:0-39052 GCA_045660085.1 Candidatus Nanosyncoccus sp. | reverse complement strand
AGCGGCGGAGTTGGCAACAGTAGTACCAGAACCATTAGCTTCCGTGTTCCAATTCTTAAAGCTATAGTGGGTTCTAGTGAAGCCATTGCTTCTTAAGTTTGTGGAATTAATCTCTACGTTTTCTTGTGAAGCAGTGGAGCCGCCATCACTATTATTACCATTGAAATTGATGGTAACTGTACCTTGACTAGCAACACAGCGAAGGTTTTTACGATAGTATTTATTGCCGCCATATGTTGTATTTGCGGTTGCGCTGGTAGTTATAGTAGTACCACTAACCCTGGCACCCCAAGCGGCTGTAGTAGAGCTGGAAGTATTAGTCCAGAAATAGCTGTAACTAGTCTGATAGAAAGATGAACCCTGGGTGAAACCGCCATTAATGAGAAAACTACTAGGGGCAGCTGTAGTTTGGTTAGACGAACCGTAACTAGACTTAGAACTTAGATTGGTATACTGGCTACTAGCGGGTAAGTCCCAATTCTTTGGACAAATAGAAGTAGTGGGATTGGTACTTATAGAAGAAGTATTAGCCACGGCAGCAGACCAAGTATAATAAACACCATTGGCATTAGTTCCACTATTATTGGTTAAACGAATCTTAGCAAGACGAGTAGTAGCCGTATACGAAGTAGTGTCTCCAGCCGGGAGGGTGAAGGTAGTGTTTTCTGCGAGGTCGGTGTCGTCACTGGTAAGTACGATAGTACCATCGCCATTTGGGCCACCAGAATCTCTGCCTAGGTTTAGATTAGTAGTCATCCAGCAAAGTCCATCAGCGAGCTTAGATACAGTATATTGTTCTGCTGCTTCTGGGTTATTGCCGGTGGTGACTTTGCCACGATAGTCTAGGAGAGTAGCAGCAGGAGCATTCTCAGCAGTAGTGATAGGTGAGTTCCAGCATACTTCTGGAGACATATCCTGCATGAGATTATGATCTATTTGTTTCGGATCAATAGGCTGAGTAGTAGGAGCTGCAGTCATATCAGCTAGAGTTGCTTGTTTCCACTGGGCATAGAGGGTAATAGTACTACCAGCATTAGTTAGGTTATTTACTAGTTCTTTGTCCTTATACCAATCACCAGTACCATCTATATTAGTATTCCAGCCCCAGAAGGTCCAGAGTTTGTCTGGGTCTCCGGTAATGGTGTTACTACCTGCATCAGTATAGCTAGAAGTAGTAGGAGCAGTGATGGATTCGGCTGAGTTAAGTTTAGTAGCTTGTCCTTCTTCTATGTTTTGTTCTGGGTTATTACCACCACCAGTAACAGTACCACCATTAGGATTAAAGGATACAGTATACTCAGTACAAGTAGTATCCATAGTGAGATAGTAGACAATAGCACCATTAGTACCATTAGTATCATTAGCCATTCTATAAGTACCTGGAGTAATAGTACTATCTACTTTAATACCATAGCTAATATCAAAGGTGTCATTAATATCAGTACTAGGACTAGCTGTATCAACTGGTGATTTTAATAATGATTCAGTAGAAGATAATGGTGAGAAGATAGTAGAACTAGTGGGAGTAGTATCTAGTGTATAGCCCCATTTGTTAGTATTATTATTACTACTAAGACTAGAAGTACCATCTACTGAAGTAAAGGAAGCGGTAGAATCTAGTGTATCATTAGTACTATCATACTTATATAGATTACTACCAGTTGGAGTGGCTATAGTTAGATTATAACCACTTCTACAATCTGATACTACATTAATGGATTCACTATGTATAGAAGTACCATCTCCTGCTGGAGAGACATCTAGGTTAATAGAACTGGAGGTAGTGATAGAAGCAGTGTAGGCGGAGGCGGGGGAGGAATTAAAGCCAGTAATACTACCGGCAATGTTAAATGAAGACAGCAAAATCCCAAAACTGAATAGACCAAATTTATCTAGACATTTGATTCTAGGAATCTTTTCGTTTAATTTATTTTGCATTTGTTTAAAACACCCGCTTGTTAATATATGACCTTTATCTGCTTATATATTATAGTGTTTGTGGTTAAATGTCAAGAAAATTTAACGAGAAAATTGCCAGAACAGCGAAATTCCTCTAACCCCAGCCAATAACTTTTAATGACATCGTCTTTCCATGCTATAATTTAAGGTATGAAAAACGAAATCGAAGCCCAATTTTTAGACATCAATAAAGCCGTCGTCCGCTCCAAACTAAAGGAGATTGGAGCAAAGCTAGAAAAACCAGAAGTTTTAATGCGGCGTGTTGTTTTTGATTTAGGCAAGCACTCTTTCGCTCGCGTTCGTGATGAAGGCGACAGAATCGTCATGACCTATAAAAATATCAGCGACGATAACTCCATCATGGGAACGAAAGAAGTCAATGTCGAAGTTAATAATTACGACGATGCAATCCTATTGCTCAAAAGCTGCGGCCTTCGCCCCAAGTCTCACGAGGAAAGCAAACTAGTGATGGGAAATATATTCCATGGACGGGTGACAGACCTGGAGGGGACCCCCTAAAAATTTTTTAAATTTTTAGGGGAGGAAGGTCTGGCAGGACCCGTCCAGGGGAGGTATTAGTACATCCCACCCATATCGCCACCACCCATGGCCGGCTTTTCTTCTGGGATTTCGCAGATAAGCGCTCCCATCGTAATTGCAGTCGCTGCGATTGAAGTGGCATTTTTTACCGCTTCCTTTGTCACCTTCGCCGGGTCAATCACGCCTGCCTTCTTGAGGTCCACTAGTCCCTTCTCTGGTGTCATCACATTTACACCAAATCCAGGCTTCGCCCCCTCGACTTCCGCCAGCAAAGCTTGTGCATTTAGCCCCGCATTTTCCATAATATGGACAAACGGTGTCTTCAAAGCATTCTTCACAATCCTAGAGCCAGCCTCCGACTCGTCAAGTTTGCTAGCTAGGTTCACCAACGTCACGCCACCACCAGTCACAATCCCTTCTGCCAGTGCCGCCTTAGTCGCCGCTACGGCATCATCCACTCGGAATTTCTTCTCGTCAATCTCCGTCTCGGTTGCACCACCCACCTTAATCACTGCCACCTTACCAGATAGCGCCGCTGCCCGTTTCTCGAACTCTTCTCTCTCGTAATCCGACTTCGCATTTTCAGCATAAGTATGAATCAGGGCAATTCTATCCGCTACCGCCTTCTTATCGCCCGCCCCCTTAATAATAGTAGTAGAGTCCTTCTCTGCAATCACCTTGCTCGCAGTACCTAACACTTCCATTCCGACCTCTTCCAGTTTCAGACCCTTATCCGCTGACACCACTGTCGCATCGGTTAGGATGGCGATATCTTCCATGATTTCTTTACGCCTATCCCCAAAAGCTGGCGCCTTCAAAACTAGTGAATTAAACACACCCTTCAGTTTATTAAGCACCAGTAGTGACAAAGCTTCGCCTTCCACCTCTTCCGCGATAATCACTAGATCCTTCTTACCGCTTTGTGCAATCTTCTCAAGCAAAGGCAGGATGTCCGAAGCCGCCGAAATCTTCTTATCGGTCACTAGAATCAGAGGCTTCTCAAACACCGCCTCTTGTCGGTTTACATCCGTCACGAAAAATGGTGAAGAATACCCCTTATCATACGAGAATCCTTCCACAATTTCCTGTTCCATCGTGAGTCCTTGACCTGCCTCTACCGTCACTACGCCATCCTTACCAATTTTCGCAATCACCTCCGCAATCAATTTACCAATCTCAGCATCCCCCGCCGAAATCGTCGCAACTTCCGCAACCTTAGCCGAATCACCGTCAATCTTCTCCGCCACCTTATCAATCCCTGCTATCACCTCTCTACCAGCCTTCTCAATTCCACGCCGAAGCTCCATTGGATTCATTCCTGCCGCAATCAGCTTGTTCGCTTCGTTCAGAATATTATAAGTCAAGACCGTTACGGTAGTAGTACCGTCACCGGCTACCTTATTAAGTTTCTGCGCAGCCGTCTTAATCAACTTCGCCCCCACTGCCTCTCCCAAGGATTCGTCCTTGGAGGGAAGCTCTACTGCTTCTGCCACCGTCACGCCATCGTGCGTGATTACCGGAGCGCCATATTCCTTCTCAATAATCACATTCTGCCCCTTCGGCCCGAATGTCACCTTTACTGCATCATATAATTGTTTTGCCCCCGAAAGCACCTTCTCCCGTGCCTCCGCTTCATAGTAAATCTTTTTTGCCATTATTATTTCTCCTTTTTACTCTATAGAGTCGCTAGTATATCTTCTTCTTTCAAGATGATATATTCTTTGCCATCCACCTTAATCTCCGTAGTCGAATACTCTTTATATACAATTTTCTCGCCTTTCTTTACTGACTTCACCTCTGGCCCCACAGATTCTACCACCGCATATGCTGGTTTCTCCTTAGCTTCACCTAGTAAAATTCCAGACTTAGTTTTCTCTAGTGGCTTCTCTACCACCGCCACCACACGATCTTTTAACGGTTTTAACGCCATAGTTTTCCTTTTTCGCGCCTCTTATCCGACTTCACAGTCATTCCAGCGCTTTACTCCTTTTCTGTCGTCATTATAACAAACTAGCACTCATAATGCAAGAGTGCTAGTAATCGGTCCTAATTATAGAATTAGAAAGGGCCGACGATGAAAACTGTCGACCCAAATATCGGGGGGAAAATAGCAAAAGGGGGCAGTACCCCAGGCAAAAATGGTTATGATCTATTATCGATCACGATGAAGAAAAAACTACAATACTACCTATCTACCTGCTACTCAGTGCTTTTGTTGAGTTACTTCCCAAAGTACTACCCCCTGCCACCATCCTATCACAGTTTTATAATCCTGGCAACACTTTTCTCCGATTTTTGCCTATTCAGTAATTCATCCACCGCCTTTTTCACACCCGGAAGCGCAGGATTAGTATAATCATGTACTATTATGATGCCCTCCTGGCTCATTTTTGGCACCACCAGTTTAAGCGAATCTCGGATCGACTCATAGAAATCCCCATCTAAAAAAGCAAAGGCAATTAACTCCGGCATATCGCTGTCACTCAGCTCGGAGAACCACCCTTTCTTTATCACCGGTACCGGCAGCCCAGCTCTAAGGAATCTCTCCTTTACTTCTCTCTTCGTCACAGATAGTTCACCACCCCTGAATAACACCCCTAGCACCGATTTATCCGCACTGGTCTTTTCCGGCAACCCTTCAAACGAATCATAAATCCACAGTCGCTTCTTACTATTTCCACCACTTATACCCATCTTTCCCACAATGTTTTCCACAGGTTTTTCCACCACTTCCTCCACCGCCTCTTCTACCGCTTCTTCTGTCGAAATACTCTTATTGTAGTCTCTCAAAACCTCCGCAAGTAGCAGCGATGTATCCCCTTTATAACACCCCATCTCCACAAAATCCCCCGATACCATCAGGCACCGCTTCGCGAGTTCCACTATTTTCCCAGTTTCTTCTTGACTTACTTGATCATTTTTCCACGACACATGAATCCTTTAGCAATCCATTATACCTCTACCTCTCATAATTCTCAACAATACAACCCAAGTCACCAATAGCCAAAACGTCAAACATACTCTCCGTACAAATGTATCGCCTCAAACAATAATACCCCTTATCACCGACTATCAACGTTATAATTAAAAAATCCCAAATATTTCCCCTACGCTATCTGTCCCTCTTGATACTCTTGAAGTAATTCGTTCATTGCTTCTAGCTTCTCCAATCTGCGTTCCAAAAACGCCTTGCAACTGCAACTTAGCGTCAGGCTCAGCAAGGCCAAATTTCGCCATTACTGCTTCTTTTATTTTCTTCGCAGTATCATCATGCATCAAAGCAAAATCCTCTGGAGACAGTTTTAACTGTGCTAAATCGTTTATACTACCCATTCTTCCAATTACTTTATATAATAGTCCATTCATCTGCTCTCTAACCTTTGGTATTTGTGCATTATTCGCAGCCTTCATTAGCATATCTACAGCGACAGTATCTGAAATAACCCCAGAAATCGTAGTAGTAGGCGCACGACTATTAATCTCCTCTAGCGAATCCTTATCAGCATTTCCTAGACCATTCTTCTCAATGTATTCTTGTAATTCTCCGCCAGTTTCAAAAGTAGTAAAATCCTTGCTTTCCCCCTTTTTCCCATAAGCCTGCAATAAATAATTCTTTGATCCAGCCAAAGCTTGCATAACACTCGCTCGTTCACTCACGTCATTGTTCCTCAACATATTATAAATCTCATCCTCCATGCCATTGGCCTCCATCGCCGAAATCAATGCGCTCATTCTCTGGTTACCATCTGGATCATTCAACCAAGTGCCCGCTGTTACTACCTCCCCTCTCAACAAAGTCTTATTAAACCCAGCAAACTGATCCTGATAAGCCCTCAATTCTTGTGCCTCCCTTCTTGATTGAGCCCGACCCGTAGCTATCGCATTATCTAGTTGCAATACTCCAACCCCCGCCTCTGCTCTTCGCTCCGTTCGAGTATTTTCCGCCTTTATAGTATCAGCAACAATAACGTTCTGCTCTCCTTGCAATAATTTATCTTCCCTATCTTGACCACTCTGATGTTGCAGTCTTCGTATCTCCGCCCGATAGACATCCTCGTCTGCTCCCACATTAGCTTGCAACCTTCGATTCTCCGCCGCTTTCATTATTTCATTAGCTCTATTCAGTCTGGCCCTTTGCTTTTCACTCAAATTATCCACATTCTGGCCCGCTAATCCTCCGACCTGCCTTCCAAAAATCCTCACCCCCTCCCTAACTCTCCTCGCTCGTCTTTCCTCTGCAGCTTCCTTCTGCTCCTGCTTCTGTTCTTGCGACCAGTTCTTATATCTCTCCGTATTCTGAATCATTCCCTGTGCACCCTTCGATGCTCTCTGGCCCAGCGATCGTCCATATGACGAAATCTTCGCTCCCACATTTCCCATCAGAGACAACGAGTTCTTTAGTAATAGAGGTATGAAGAAATATGGCAACACTTGCACCACCATCGCTGCAATCTTCATCCCCGGATTATCAATCGAAGCTAAGACTGTACCAGCAATCTGACCAGCCCCAATTACCGCCCCACAAATCGGATACACCACCATCAGCGCCTTGAACAAATCAAACCATTTCTTGCCAAGCTTTTCCGTATTTGGCAAGGCATAACATACGATTGCCGCCGGCGCAATAATAATGGATAGTACAATCCCCGCCTCTCTTGCAACTAGTATTAAATATAAGGTTAGCATTGCAGCAACAATCACTATTATTATCCCCAGTGCCGCTAGGCCAATCCCGGCCAATGCCCCCTGCCAAGATCCCGTCTGAATTAGTTCAAACAAGAACACCCCACCAACACCAATACCAACATCAAATATCCCAGCACCTATAACACTACCCACCGAAGCTCCACTTAGTCCCGGCGATACATATCCCGCCCATTGTGAAAACAGATTATTCAATCCTATCCCAATGATGTTTGATAAGTCCACTGCAAGTTCGCATATCACATAACTAAGGTTTACCAGTATCGCAATCACAATTAAGCGTGGTAATATCTTCTTAATCCCATAATTATCAATGCCATATCCGGTCAACTGTGAGAAAATTACCACCAAAAATAGAATAATAAACACAATATTAGCTATAATCTGAATAGCCCTCCAGCCTCTCTCAACCCCTCCGTTTGGCGTGAACACATTGGCAGCTGGAATCTTCATATGATAATTCTCTATTTGGTTCCACATTGTCTCCCCAAGCCCGGTAGCCATTTCGATCACAGGACACACAATCCACCCAAGCGCCCCCGAGCCACTATAACAGGCATCCTGATCATCATTATAGTAATCAGTCAGGCCCGCCCCCGATCCAGGAGATGCTTCATTTTTAAGTGATTTAAGCGTTGTTATTATTTCGTCTAGACCTACCTCTGTGCCAAAATAATGATCCCCATCAACACCATTAACATTTACATCGCTTGCTTTTACATTAAAATAACAGTATTCACTATATTTATTTTCTTCCTTCCACCATAAACGCGCATGATAATCCCCAACTCCATACAGTTCACCATTACCACATGTATAACGCTCAACATTATAATAATCCTTGTCCGTCAAATAATAATAATATAATCTATAGATTTCGTCATCATCAAGGGCAATCCCATCATAATCATACTTACCATTCGAATATTTTGAAACCACAATATTACGATTAGTGTTATTATTTTTCGTTTCTAGTTTTTTATATCTTTCCCCTGAGCTAACTTGTGATTTAAAATCAACACTATACACCTGACCCGAACTAGGTGAATCATTATTACATATAAGCTGAGAACCATCCTCAGAACTTTCAAAACCAGCACACGCCGAATAGTACCTATGGATTAGCGCATCGCTCAGAGTACCAGCAGAGTCATATCTGTCAACATTAAGATCATAACCGTCACGATGTAAACTCGAGTTATCATTACTCGAACCTAACAACTCAATAATAGCATTTCCTATATCTGCAAAAATCTTAGCATCGTTCTTTTGTGCTAAATCCACTTTTTTCTTTTTAGTGCTATAACCAGTATAAAAAATGCCCCAATAATCATCTGTTTCAACGCCGACATTAACAGCATTTCCTAAGCTCGTATCAAAAGAAATTGGTTTATTATTCAACGTAGAACCAACTTGGTTTACAATGGTATCATACTGATTAGCAATCTCTTCAACCTCTAAGCTAATTCCACCACCCTCTCTCTTAATGCATAAAAGTGGGGTATAAAATTCATCCTCACCCACGTATTTTTGGTTAAAAAAACCTCCAGTTGTAGTATATCTCTTATACTTATACGAATAACATCTTTTTCCATTATTACCTTGCCCCGGACCATCAGCCTCATAACCTGCATCGGCTAAGCTTTGTGCCCTTACACTCATATCATCCGAAACACTATTCTGCAATTTCTTCTCTGTCTTTGTTGTCAAAAGATTGTAACACGTAATATTATTGCCGCTCTTACCTAATATTGGAACTATAGAAGTCGTCTTATTGAGTAGCAATGAGTTCGCCCCTCCAAATTGACTCAGAGTTATCTCATCTCTAAGCCCACCATCGCCAATACTATTCCCTCCAGTACCGCCATTCGTATTGAAACATTTAATGACCCCACTATAGAAAGCTTTTTGATAAATCGAACTCGTTTCTGCTATAACTGCAAAAGACGAATTAGTATTCAAAAAAGCAGCGACAAATGCAAGTATCAAACCAGACAATAACGAACGTCTATTCAGTATAATCATATTCACCACCATTATTATAGAGCTTTTGTACAGTTTCAACTACTTCACGCACGTCTAAATATAAAGTATAAGCTTCGTTCATCTCATCCGTGTATTCTCTCGCCATCTCTTCCGTAATCTGGCAACTCATCGTCTCTTCAGTTACATCATCAAAACACCCGTTGGATGAATAGACTTCAATCGCTTCCCGTGTCGACTCCACATACTCTTTAACCTTCTCCACATACTCAGCAATATATTCATTAGCCGTTTGATCCAATCCAGCCAATTTCGAATATATCTCATCTCGAGTTTTATCATAGTCTTCTTCTATATAAATTCGCACCAGCTCAGCCGTATCATATACCGAAAGCTCCTCAGCCACTTCAATCATTTTCCCAAGCTCCACCCGCAACTTATTCGATTCAGAATCGCCTGATGACTTATTATTCCAAAAAGGATTAAACGCCAAGAACAATCCTACTCCTAGTACAATCAGAACAACAATAATAACTACAATAATAACCCATTTATGGCTCTTGTTTGGCGTAGCCTTCAGAACAATATCGTTTTGACCAGAATCCATACCCCCATTTTACCATAAACACTTCCATTTTTACATAAGAGTTTTCCACAATTTATGCACAAAAATCACTCTTTTATCAGCTCGTCAACTATCCACAAAACCACCCCCACCATCACAGCACTACTAGCTCCGCCCATCCACAAGCTACAAGTACTTCCGCAAATACTCCCCCGTCGGTGTCTTGCCACTCTTAGCCAGCTCTTCCGGTGTCCCTTCGGCACACACCTCGCCGCCTTTTAGCCCGCCTTCCGGCCCCATATCTATCACCCAGTCAGCACTCTTAATCACATGCAGGTTATGCTCTATCACAATCATCGTATTTCCCCCATCCACCAACCGATTCAAAATCGCAAGTAGTCCCTTCACATCATCCGAATGCAGTCCTGTCGTCGGCTCATCTAAGATATATAGAGTCTTCCCGGTCGATCGCCTTGCCAGTTCTGTCGCAAGCTTAATCCTCTGCGCTTCCCCACCCGAGAAAGTCGTCGCTGGCTGCCCCAGCTTGATATAGCCTAGTCCCACCTCCTGAATTGTCCGAAGTTTCGAGGCGATCGCCGGAATTGCGCCGAAGAATTCCACCGCTTCATCAATCGTCATATCAAGCACCTGAGAAATATCCTTCCCCTTGTACTTCACTTCCAGAGCCTCTGCATTATACCTTCGCCCATGGCAAGCCGGACAAGTTACATACACATCCGGCAAGAAATGCATTTCAATCTTATTCACTCCGTCGCCCTGACAATGTTCACATCTTCCACCCTTCACGTTAAACGAAAATCTCCCCGCCTTATAACCTCGCACCACCGCTTCCGGCTGCGCCGCGAATAGCTCCCTAATCGCCGTAAACACCCCCGTATACGTCGCCGGATTAGATCGCGGAGTCCGCCCAATCGGCGACTGATCAATCACAATCACCTTATTCAAATTCTCAATCCCATCAATCCGCTCATGTGTACCCGACACCGTCTGTGCATGATGTAGCCGTGCCAGTAATTCATTCGCCAGAATCGTATTCACTAGTGTCGACTTCCCCGACCCCGACACCCCAGACACCACCGTAAACACCCCTAGCGGGAAATGCACATCAATATTTTTCAAATTATTCTCTCTCGCCCCGACCACTACTAATTCCTGACCCCGCTTAGCCTTTCGCCTTTTCTTTGGCACCGGAATCGTCATCTCACCCGACAAATATTTACCAGTAATCGAATTCGGATTCGCCATAATTTCTTCTGGTGTCCCTGCCGCTACTAAGCGTCCACCACTAAGCCCCGCTCCCGGCCCAATATCAATAATGTAATCCGATGCCAGCATCGTATCCTCGTCGTGCTCCACCACCAGCACCGTGTTACGTAAATCACGTAAATGTTTCAAAGTCGCAATCAATTTATCATTATCTCTCTGGTGAAGCCCAATCGAAGGCTCGTCCAGCACATATAATACTCCCTGCAGCCCCGAGCCAATCTGCGTAGCCAGCCTAATCCTCTGCGCCTCCCCACCTGACAAAGTGTTCGCCGCTCGCCCAAGCTCCAAATATCCCAGCCCCACATCCTGCATGAACTTCACCCTCTCGCGAATCTCTTTTAAGATTGGCGCCGCAATCATCTCCTCTGACTCACTAAATTTCAAATCCTGGCTCAGCACCTCCAGCGTTGCATCCACATCCAGATTACACATATCCACAATGTTTAAATCATTCACCGTCACCGCAAGCACCACCGGCTTTAGCCTCGCTCCATGACATTCCTGACACTCACGTACTCTCATAAACCTCTCGATATCATGCTTCGTAAACTCAGACACTTTCGGGTCATTATATCTTCGCTCTAGCATCGGGATCACACCTTCATAAGTCGTCTCGTAAATCGTCCCATCCGCAAATCGTCCCGAGCCACTAATCCTCATTTCATATTTCTCATCGCCCGTACCATAAAGAATCATATGTCGAACTTCTTCCGTGAGTTCTCCAATTGGCGTATAAACATTGAACCCGTGCTTTACCCCCACTGCAGATAATCTCTTTAGCCACCACGAATCCTGCCCCACTCGGTTAAACGGCCGAATCCCCCCCTCCGCAATCGTCAAATTATTATTAAACACCAGCCCCGGGTCAATCTCCATCCTCGACCCTAGTCCCGTACACACTGGACACGCCCCCTCCGGCGCATTGAAACTAAACAGTCTCGGCGAAAGCTCCGGAATTAGCTCATCCGGGTGCTCCGAGCAGGCATACCTCTGCGAATAGGTTAGGACTTCCGTGTTCTCAGCACTAATTCTCGTCTCGCCCACCGCCACGCTATTATCAGTTACCCTTAAAAGCTCAATAATCCCCTGCCCCATCTCCAGCGCCTGCTCGATCGAGCTGGCAATCCTTGAACGTAAATCCGGCGACAGCACAAATCTATCTACTACTATTTCAATGTCGTGCCTCTCATTCTTATTTAGCTCCGGGAATTCATCCAGGGCATAAATAATCCCATCTACTCTGATCCTAGAAAACCCCTTAGCCAAGTACTGCTCCGGCAGATGTTGGAACTCGCCCTTCTTCGCCGTCACAATTGGCGCAAGTAACATACACTTCGAACCAAGCGGCAGTTTCATCACTTCGTTTACGATGTCCTCTACGCTCCTTCGGCTAACTTCCTTGTGACAAATCGGACAATGCGGCACCCCCACGCGCGCAAATAGTAGGCGCAGATAATCATACACTTCCGTCACCGTCGCCACCGTTGACCGCGGGTTCCTGGATGTCGATTTCTGATCAATCGATATCGCCGGGGAGAGTCCCGTAATTGAGTCCACATCCGGCTTATCCATCACTCCTAAGAACATTCTCGCATATGACGACAGTGACTCCACATATCGCCTCTGCCCTTCAGCATAAATCGTATCAAAAGCCAGCGAAGATTTACCGCTACCTGATAGTCCCGTAATGATTACCAGCTTATCTCTCGGAATGTCTACATCAAGATTATGCAGGTTGTTCTGTCTCGCCCCCCGTACCCTTATTACATTATCCGCACCAAAAATCTCCCCCATAGATTCATTGTCTTGCTTATGACCAGATTGCAAATCCTCAGCCTGCACCTGGCCTGATTCATTACCTTGACTCGCTTTTTGCTCCGTTCCCATCTTCAACCTTCGCTTAAATAAACTCATCCATTATACCAGAATTCAGCCACTTTGTCCAGATGACACATCAAAGGCACTAGAACTCTAGCCCAAACTCTTCACCCTTGAATTTCACCAATACCCCAGTTTTGTCACCATATATATTATATAGTGTCGTTTCTTCTATCAAAGGTAGATCTCTTTGATTCAAATCCACATTTTCATTAAAAAATAATCCTTCTATTCCAGTACCCAACGTTATTTCAAAGCCCATCCACGGCACATCCGTCCCGAAGCTCGGCTTCAGTAGTCTTCTTAAAATTCTATATCTTTCCTCCGGAGTATTTTTAATTGCTGGCGCCCAACCGATTTGCCCATCCACTTGGATAATCTTTGAACCATTATCTAAATTCACTAGTATTTTATTCAAGTCATTCATCACCATAGCTACTTGATTGTCCCGATATTCATTCTGCTCAGCCAATGCATTCCCATATGTAAATCCAAACACGAACCAACACCAACTAAGCAACACTATCGGGGCAACCAACACAACTCTCCAGGTTTCACGCCAACGCCAATTACTCATCAATACTGTAATCTTAGTTACTATATAAACACTCATTACCGCCACCCATGCTCCAATCGCATACATCGCCCGCGTAGTATAAAGTGGTTTCTCCAAAGCCGAATACATAGCATACGCCATCACCGCCATCATTATCATTCCTATAATCCCAATTAAACCAGACACTATCTTGTTTTGTTTACTCGCCATCGTAAACATCACAATAAATATAATCGCCACCACCCCCATCAACACCAGCCACATCAGCCTAAAATCACTAATTACTAGTTCAAAGTATTGCCCAAGATGCGCAAAGAATGCAGGGAAAAACTCTCCTATCCCTGGCACCGCATTTGATGCATACACTTCTCTCGGAGTCATCAAAAATACTTTAAATACTAACACCGTTAGAGCAAAAGACAAAACCGAAAGCCCCACAAATTTCCCCAGCTCTTTCCAGTTTGTCTTCTTCTTACTCGCCCATTCTTTCATTGCCACCATTATTACAAGTATCGGATAAATCCCAATCGATGCCTGATAAGTCATGCATACAACTAAAATCCCTATTGCCGTTGCTAAAGCATATCCAGCATGACATTTCCGAAATGGAAGCGGCATTACTGCAAACATAATCGATAGAGCCATATACACAGAATCATACTGATACGACAAACATTCTAATATATATGGGCATAGTCCCAGCGGCACCACGGCAATGACCTTCAAAATCCATTTTGTCCATTTTTCCTGAAACACTTCCTTCCCAGACACCACACATATCATCATAAGGCTCGCCACGGCAATTATCGCCACCGCAAGAAGTTGCGGCAAAGGTGCAATATTGGTTAGATATGCATCTGCATGCAATCCATATGAAAGAATCGTACTTAAGTAACGACTAAATCCTGACCATCCCGCATATCCCTGCTCAGTTCGTGCCACATCATCCGCATAATGTACACCAGCTAAAAGTATTGCCGAAATCCCTAGTAAATATATTGCAAAAAGCACCAGAAACGGTCGCATCAGGAACCTATTCTCTTGCCAAACTTGCCTAATTTTATTCCTTATACTTTTCTTTTGCATTAAAAGCCTCTTTCTTAATCATTTATTGTTTAATTTCCATTCTTCCGAAAACTGATGACAAGTTACAAACTCACACCCTTTCCTTTTCAACTTATTAATAAGTTTTTCCAACTTATTAACTAACTTCTTACCACTATTTCTCTTTATAAACCACGGCACCACCTTAAAGCTATCAAGCTCCGCAAATTCCCACGGATGAAAATATGTAACCAATTGTCCATCTTTTCGGATGGCTCCCCATGCCAACCTATAGTAAACAGGCAAAGGAAAAAGATGCAAAGCCAACCAGAAAAGTGGTATTCGCATGACACCAGTCACCGATGCTGGTATTTCCAACACGCCATCTCGCACGAACGGACACCTTGGCATTTTTGCGTTATTATATCGCCCCGGTATTATCGCTGGATTCACGCTAGAATCATACTCATATTTGCATCGCTTCAATTCTTTATAGTCAATTTTAAACATTCGCGGTTGCCGATAGCCAAACACCTTACATCCAATAGTTTTCTCCACAATTTTCTTAGATTCCTCCAAATCGCTCTTGCGCGGTTTAAAGTGGTCCACCCCATGACACGCTATTTCGTGACCCTCTCTCTGGATTCGTCGAATCAAATCCTGCCGATTCTTTACAAAATTACCCGTACAGAAAAACGTCACCTTAACACCCGTTCTTTCGAGTATCCCGAGTATCCTCTCAAGCCCACCGCTTGACACTTCTACACCCTCTTCAAGTGTAATTTTTTCGCCATGTTCCTTTGGTAAATCGAATTCTTCCACATCGAAGCTCAGCAATACTTTACCGCTCATCATTCAGTCCTACTGATTTCTTTTTATCAACTATATATAGCGGCCTTCCTTTCGCTTCTTGATGAATCTGCGAAATATATAATGCCGTAATCGCCTGAGATATTAATACTAGTCCAACCAAAAAAGCTACAAACACACTCATGGCCACTGCCCCACTCCAATCTAATCCTAGCGGGTCACTCATAATATATTGTTGAATCAGAATAAATAGCCCCAATATAAACGACACTATTGTTATAATTAACCCTATCCATCCAAAAATCACCAGTGGCGTCCGTGATGAAGAAGCCAGTCCATCAACAGTTAATCCCACCAATTTCTTAAAACTATAAGATGGCTTTCCACCTATCCTCCCACCCGTATGCACCATTACATATTCCTGTGGATAACCCAGCCAATCTATAAGGCCCCTAGTCAATCTATTACGTTCTGTCATTCTCTTAAAGTCATCCACTACTTCCCTATCTATCAATCTAAAATCCATCGCCCCCACCACCACATTACGATTCCCAAATCTTCGCATTAACCAATAATAAATTCTTGAACCAAATCTATGCTTAGTCGTATTCTCATTTCTCACCGCTGTCACCACCATGGCGCCATCCTGCCATTTTTTCACCATTTTTGGAATCGTACTCGCAGGATGCTGTCCATCAGCATCAATCATTATCACTGCATCGCCCCGTGCCTTATTAAGTCCCGCCGTTAACGCTGCTTCTTTCCCAAAATTCCGTGAAAATGCTATTATTCGGACATTCCTTCTTTTCACCAGCTCAGAACTACGCATTTTTTCCAAACTCTTATCCGTCGAACCATCGTCTACCAGTATCACTTCCGTTTCACATTCTAGCTCGGCCAATACTGGCATAAGCTGCACGTCTAGGAACTTAATTATTCCAGCTTCCTCATTAAAAACCGGCACCACAATCGAAACCAACCTCTTCATACTCCCCATTATACCAAAAACGTATGCTATAATAAACTAATGGACAAACTATCCGAAAAATCTTCCAAAGCTGAGAATGATAAGAAAATGAGAATACTCGTCACTGGCGGCACCGGCTACATTGGCTCTCATGTCGTCGTCGAATTACTGAGTCAAGGTTACACAGTCGAAATTATCGACAATCTTTCAAACAGCAAAATCGAAACCTTAGACAGAATCAAACAAATCACTGGCACCAAACCCACCTTTCATCAAGTCGATCTACTCAATCAATCAGCTCTCGACCAAGTTTTTAATGAAACCTCTTTCGACCTCGTCATCCATTTTGCCGGACTCAAGGCCGTTGCCGAATCTATCGAACAACCTCTACGTTATTACGACAACAATGTCACCGGCACACTTAACCTATTACAATCCATGCAGTCTCACCATGTCAAAAAAATTATTTTCTCCTCCTCCGCCACCGTCTATGGCGATCAAGGTATCGAACAATGTATCGAAACCATGCCTACCGGTATCAATCTAACTAATCCATACGGAAAGACTAAATATATGATTGAAGAAATCCTAAAAGACCTTGCTACAGCCGACCCCGAATTCAGCATCATCGCTCTCCGTTATTTCAATCCTATCGGCAACCATCCTAGTGGTCTCCTAGGCGAAAACCCTAATGGTATTCCCAACAATCTCATGCCTTACATCATGAAAGTCTCTACAGGTGAGCTCCCCGAATTAAGCATCTTCGGCAACGATTACGATACTGAAGACGGTACTTGCCTTCGCGACTATATTCACGTCGTCGACCTCGCTGGGGGACACCTCGCTGCTATTAGTGGTCTGAAACCCGGCTTCACTGCCTACAATCTCGGCACTGGTCACCCTACTTCCGTCCTCGAAATGGTCCACACCTTCGAAAAAGTCTCCGGCAAACCTTTGCCCCACAAGTTCGCCTCCCGTCGTCCAGGCGATCTCCCCAAACTCTACGCCGACCCAACCAAAGCCGAGAAAGAGCTAAATTGGCATGCCGAACTCACCGTCGAAGATGCCATCAAAGATACATTAACATTCATCAATCAACAACAATATGGTCACCGATAATCCTAACAAATATCAAGAAGAAACTGAAAAAAGGAGTGGCAACAACAAACACTCCAATCAACCTTCTGCCACCAACGATGTCAAAACCAGCAAACATGCCACCCGCTATATCTTTGTCGGCATCGGCATCACCCTGTTTAATTACATCCTCTACACCATTTTAGCCAACCTCATCATCAAAAACAACGATCTTCTGTGGCTTTCCACCCTCATTTCCACCGCTGTCACCATCATTGTTGCCTACATTGCCCATTCCAAAGTCACCTGGAAAGAACGCAATGTCACCAAACATTCCATTATTCGCTTTTTCATTTGGAATGTCCTCCTCGCCATCGCCGTCGGCCCTTGGTTCACCCAACTTTTCAGTCTTCTTACCCCGCTTTACGAATTCGCCTTTAATATCTTCCAAGCTATCCATATACCATTCTCTTATGAATTCGTCCTTACTACTGGCGCCTTTTGCTTCACCTCGCTAATCATCATGATCCTCAATTTCTTCTTCTATGACCGCTTCGTTTTTGGAAAACCTAAAAATATGATAGAATAGAATATATGGCAATACCAAACTTTCTTTACAAGGGCAATCGTGTCCTCTTAAAAGAGCTCACTAAAACCGACTTCAAACTCCGTTATCAAGGCTCCATGCTTGGTTATCTTTGGGCACTACTTCGTCCCCTAATGATGTTCGCTATACTATATATAGTATTCGCCAAATTACTTAAACTTGGTAGCGACATTCCTCATTATCCAGTTTATCTTCTAGTCGGCACTACCTTCTGGAGTTTCTTCACCGAATGCACTAACCAAGGCATCCAGGCCATCGTCGGTCGCGGCGATCTCATTCGTAAAGTTTGCTTTCCTAAATATATCGTCGTCGTTTCCGCTACGCTTACTGCAGTAATCAATGTTCTTATCAACTTAGTGGTAATAGTTGTCTTTGCATTAATTGATGGAGTAACTCCATCATGGACATGGCTACTCGTCCCACTTCTTCTTTTGGAACTCTATGCATTTTCCTTAGGCATCTCTTTTCTACTCGGAGCCATCAATGTCAAATACCGCGATATTACTTCTATATGGGACGTCTGTATACAAGCCTTGTTCTACGCCGTCCCCATCATCTATCCCATCACCATGGTTGCCGCAAGTTCTGTCACTGCTGCTAAAATCATCCTCCTAAATCCCATCGCTCAAGCCATCCAGGATCTTCGCTATTGTATCGTCACTAAGGAAACCGTCACTACCTGGTCCTTCGTCGGTGAAGAACATTTCTTTTGGAAATTCATCCCCCTCATCCTCGTTCTCATCATACTTACTTGGGGATCCTGGTACTTCCGTAAGAAATCTAAACGTTTCGCGGAGGAAATCTAATGGCTAAACAACAATCAACAAATCAAGTACCCGAACCAATTCAAACACCGGATTATAACAATAATCCCATTGCTATTTCCGTCAAACACCTCCACAAAAGTTTCAAGCTTCCCACCGAACGAGCTTGGGGCCTGAAACAGGCCATCTTCAACCGACTCAAAGGCATTAAAGGATACAAAGAACTCAAGGTTCTAAATGGTATCAGTTTTGATATTCACCAAAACGAATTCGTTGGTATCGTCGGTCGCAATGGCTCTGGCAAATCTACTCTACTTAAAACCCTAGCTAAGATTTACTTTCCCGAATCTGGTTCCATCGAGATAAATGGCATGCTCGTCCCGTTCATTGAGCTCGGTGTCGGCTTTAATCCTGAACTATCCGGGCGCGAAAACATTTATTTAAATGGCGCTCTCCTCGGTTTTTCTAACAAAGAAATGGATACCATGTATGACGAAATTGTCGATTTTGCCGAACTACGCGAATTCATGGACCAAAAACTAAAGAATTACTCATCTGGAATGCAAGTCCGTCTCGCCTTCTCCATCGCTATCCGCGCCAAAGGCGACATCCTTCTATTAGACGAAGTCCTTGCCGTTGGCGATGCTGCTTTCCAACAAAAATGCGCCGACTACTTCGCTTCCATCAAAGGTAAACAAACCGTCATCCTCGTTACCCATTCTATGGAAAACGTCCGCAAATACTGCACCCGCGCCATATTAATAGAAAACGGTAAAGTTACCCTGGATGACACTCCAGAGAAAGTTGCAGCAGCCTATGAAAAACTCTGGGACTAAACCTACCTTAGAGCATAAACATTTCTTACACAATAATTACAAATACCTACTGCTTTTCATTAGTCTCTCATTGTTAAATATCTTTTTATTGTGCCGGAATTTCTCATCTCACTCGCTTTCCTTCGACTACACATTTATTTTTATGCTCGTCTCTTCATTTTTCATCGAATTCCTTTCTTGTTTTATTATCCATAAAGCCAAGCAAAAAAAATGGAACATAGAAAAAATCTTTCTTATTCTCGGGCTCATCATCGGAACCATTTATGTCTTCGTCCTACCGATTGGACGCGCACCAGACGAAGAATCTCACTTCTTTCGTGCTTACGAACTCAGTTTGGGACATTTTGTTTCCGATGTTACCACAGAAGGATCCATTGGCAGCATGGAATCCTCCGATATCGAGTTCGTACGCGAGTTCAAAGAAAACAACGTTACCTATTCAGAGCTTCTCAACTATTCCAATCTTTACCCCGACGACGATAATCAATCATTTGTCATCACCTCGGCCTATAATTACAACATCTTCAGTTATCTCCCTCAAGTTATCGGAATCTGGGTGGGGCGCATCATCCTACACCTTCCTCTAATTGCCACCATATATCTGGCAAAACTATTCAATTTACTAGCCTGCCTCACTATTTTTTATTATAGCATTAAGCATCTACCTTTTCTCAAAGAAGTCGCCTTCCTATTAGTTTTTCTACCCATCACCATGCAAGCCATGACTTCTTTCTCTCCAGACGGATTAGTTATTGCTTCCGCCACCGCTTTAATCAGCTTCGTTTTATTCTCTAATTATTCACTTAATAATCTTTTTGTTAAAAAGCAATATATTTTAATGTTCATCATCTGCTTATTCCTTTCAATGAGCAAAATCGCATATGCCCCCTTATGTCTCTTACTCTTTGCTATCCCCAAAGAGCGTTTCGGTAGCATCAAGAAAAAATATATTTCAATTATATCTATGGGAATGGTTATCTTTGCTATACTCCTCGTCTGGCTCATAATCGCGCCCTCAATTCAAAGTGTTTCAGATTCATCCGTTCAACTCTCTACCATTTTTAACAATCCATTCAAATATCTCGCCATTATCGTACATTCCATATCTACTAATGCAAGTCTTTATTTGTCTGGTTTCTTTGGAGGTTATCTTGAATGGTTTAATGTCGTCCTGTCACCGCTTTATGTCTTTACTACTTTCATCATCTTTATTGTCATCTGTCGCGACATCTACCAATGCTACACTATTACTAAGGCTTTTAAAACAATAGCCATTATCGTTTCAGCCTCACTCATCATAATTACATTCACTACCATGTTTATCCAATGGACCAAGGTAGGCGAAACCGTTATTGATGGGGTTCAAGGTCGTTACTTTCTCCCCATCATGCTTTTAATTCCTATTTGGTTTCTCCCTATTTCCAAAACGTCATACTCGACACCTACTGCCAGAACCAAATCACCTACTCCATCAATCAACAAGAAGCTTCAAAAACAAGTACTTCCAATCCTCTCGCAAAACTATTATCTCTATGCTTTTCTAGTCTTTGAAAATGTCTACGCCATTACTGCTATCGCTTGTAGCCATTTATAATAAGATGTTATAATAGTTATAATGAATCGCAATGCTATCCTTATCATTCCAGCATACAACGAAGAGGCCTCGATACGAAAAACCATCGAAACCGTCATTCATGCAAAATATGACTACATCGTCATTAACGACGGCTCTACAGACAATACTGCCAAAATCCTTAAAGATAACAACTATAATCACATTAATTTAATCTCCAATCTCGGGATCGGTGGCGCCGTTCAAACCGGTTACAAATATGCTTACGAAATGGGCTATGACATCGCCATCCAATTCGATGCCGACGGCCAACATGATATTTCCTACGTTGATAGCCTAATCAAACCAATTACAAGTCATCAAGCCAACTTAGCCATCGGCTCTTGTTTTATCGATAAAACCACCAAGAACCACCGTTCTTCCAAAACCAGACGTCTTGGTATTCACTTTTTATCACAAATTATCAAAATATTTTCCAGAAAATGCATTCACGATCCCACTTCCGGCTTTCGCGCCGCCGACCGCAAAGTTATTGAACACTTTGCCAGAAACTATCCACTCGAATACCCAGAACCCATCTCCAACTTCGAACTTCTAAAGTCCACCCATATCAAAATCAAAGAAATACCCGTCAGAATGAACAAACGTACCGCTGGTAAATCCAGTATTAGCTCCTGGAAGACACTCTATGCCGGTTTTAATGTTCTGCTATCAATTATAATTCTAAGTCTAAAAAGGAGCCCACATGACTAATATTCAAATTGAAATTTCAATCGCCGCCCTCATTCTCCTCATTGTAATTTTCTTCAGCCTGCGTAAAAACTCCATGTCTATCAAAAGCTCTATCGCCTGGCTCCTCCTCCCTCTAGTCTTCATTGTCATTGCCGTCATTCCAGAACCTCTCGAACAATTCGCTCACATACTTGGCTTCGAAACCCTTTCTAACTTCATTTTCGTAATTACAATTGCCCTATTATTAATCATTTGTTTCTTCCTCACTGCTACCATCAGCCATCAAGGGAATCAAATCACTAAACTCATCCAAGAAATATCAATTCTAAAACATGGTAAATCTAAAGATGGCAAAACCAAACAATAATCTTCACACCTTCGTCATCCTAGCTTATAAAGAAAGTCCTTTTCTTGAAGATTGCATTAAATCAGTGCTGCACCAAACAAATAATAGTCTAGCCCAAATTGCCACCACTACCCCGAATCAACATATCAAAACTCTGGCCCAAAAGTATAATTTACCGATTATTGAGGGTAATCACGCGAACATTGGAAGCGACTTTGACTTCGCCATCCATTCTGCCACCACCCCACTTATTACCGTAGCCCATCAAGACGACATCTACAACGAAGACTATTCCAAACAAATTATTAATACATATAAGAAACACCCTACATCCTCCATCATTTTCACTGACTATTACGAAATTCGCCTCGGACAAAAAGTCTACACTAACTCCCTCCTCAAAATCAAACGTATTTTACTAACGCCCTTTCATATTAAAAAATCTCTCAAATCTAAACTCTCTAAGCGTTCTATTTTAAGGTTCGGCAATCCTATCTGCTGCCCATCCGTCACCTTTGTTGTAAAAAATTGTCCTAAAAACATTTTTAAATCACATTATAAATGCAACGTCGACTGGCACGCCTGGGAATCTCTCAGCCGCTACCAAGGTTCTTTCACCTATATTAATCAACCCATTATGGGACATCGTATTTCAGAAAACTCTACTACTACCGATATTATCAACCAAGGTATCCGCACCAAAGAAGATTACGAGATTTTCAAACGCTTCTGGCCCGCACCGATCGCCAAAATCCTAACCAAACTCTATCAACAATCCGAAAAATCTAACTCTTTAAAATCTGAATAAACCTTCTCGTCGCATCTTCCCATGTCGGTAAAGGCTTAAATCCATTCTCAACTAATTTAGTTTTGTCTAATCGCGAGTTAAACGGCCGTTTCGCTACCGTCTTGCCAGCGATCTTCTCATATTCTTCCGTCGACACTCGTTCCACTTTTACATCCATCCCAGCATCCTTATAAATCTCTTCTGCAAAATCCGCCCACGAAATATAACCACCTTCATTTGTAGCATGATAGTATCCGTACTTATCTGTCTCAATCATATCGACAAGCAATCGTGCCAAATCTACCGTATAAGTTGGTGTACCAATTTGATCATTCACCACTTTAACTACATCATGTTTCTTGCCCACCCCAATCATTGTCCTAATAAAGTTCTTCCCGTTTCTACCAAACACCCACGCAATTCTCACAATAAAGTACTTATCCAAAATCCTTGAAACTTCCAATTCTCCGTCTAGTTTTGATTGCCCATATACATTTATCGGGGCATAGTTTTTATCATCTGGCTCCCACGGCCTCTCTCCCGTACCATCAAATACATAGTCCGTAGAAATATAAACAAATTTAGCATCAATTTCTTTCGCAGCGCGAGCTAAATTTGCCGTTCCTTCTACATTCACCGCTCGCACTACCTCATAATTCTTCGGATCCTCTGCTCCATCCACATTCGTCCAGGCCGCACAGTGCACAATCACGTCTGGTCCCACCTCTTTCACAACCTCCATTACTTTTTCAGCATCTGTAATGTCCAACACTACATGCTCAAAACCTACATCTTTCTCCGACCTATCCGCACCAATCCCCTCATGTCCTCGCTTCCTCAGCTCTTCCATCACATCAAACCCTAATTGCCCACTCGTACCGGTTACTAATACCTTCACTGCGCTTTACCTCCATACATTTTTTCATAATAGTTCTGATAGTCGCCCGAAATAATTTCTTCCCACCAATCTTTATGATCAAGATACCACTTAATTGTTTTTACAATTCCATTTTCAAACTTCGTTTCCGGCTCCCATCCTAGCTGTGTCTTAATCTTCGTCGGATCAATTGCATACCTCCTATCATGGCCTTTCCTATCCTCTACAAACTCAATTAGTGATTCCGGCTTCCCCAGCTCCTTCAATATTAGCTTCACAATATCAATATTCGCCATTTCATTATGACCACCAACATTATATATTTCACCTACACAGTCAGCATGTATAATCATATCTATCGCTTTGCAATGGTCTTCCACGTACAGCCAATCTCTCACATTCTTCCCATCTCCATACACTGGTAATTTCCTATCATTCAAAGCATTGATAATCATAAGAGGAATTAATTTTTCCGGAAAATGATATGGCCCATAATTGTTCGAACATCTTGAAATCGTCACCGGTAAGCCATAAGTCCGATGATATGCCATCGTAACAAGATCAGCCGAAGCTTTCGATGCTGAATATGGTGACGAAGCATGCAAATTAGTCTTTTCAGTAAAAAACAAGTCCGGCCTATCTAGAGGCAAATCCCCATAGACCTCATCCGTTGACACTTGATGATATCGCGATACTTTATGCTTAAGGCACGCATCCATCAGCACCTTCGGTCCCATAATGTTAGTCTCTAGGAATATTTGCGGATTAGCAATCGATCTATCTACATGTGATTCTGCGGCAAAATTTACCACAACATCCGGCTTTTCTTCTGCAAATAGTTTATCCACCAACTCCGCATCTCGAATATCCCCCTTCACAAACCGAAAGTTCTCCTTTTCCATTGCTTTTTTAAGGGTCGACAAATTCCCTGCATAAGTCAACGCATCCAAACATACAATCCTATAGTTAGGATACTTTTTTAACATATAATACACGAAATTTGATCCAATAAATCCTGCCCCACCAGTCACAATTATCGTTTTCTTATCCATTACACCTCCTTAAACTTAAACTCTAATTCTTCCAGCTTCGGATGTTTCAAATCCTTCTCTGATAATATCAGCTCACCCTCTATCTCCGGCCACTCAATTCCAGCCGAATCATACATAATTCCACCCTCGTCCTCAGGATGATAAAAATCATCACATTTATAAGCAAATTCTGCCTTCTCCGAAATTACTAAAAACCCATGCGCAAATCCTCGCGGAATCATCAGCTGCTTATGATTCTCGGCAGACAAAAGTTCCCCCACCCATTCTCCATAAGTAGGTGAATTCTCGCGCAGGTCTACTGCTACATCAAACACTTCTCCCGATAATACCCTAACCAACTTTGCTTGTGGATGTACTTTTTGAAAATGAAGTCCTCTTAAAACTCCGATTCGCGACGATGATTGATTATCTTGCACAAATCGATAATTAAGCCCCGCCTCCTTAAATTCCGCCTCCGAATAAGTTTCCATAAAATATCCACGCTCATCTCCATAAACCTCCGGCTCAACCACATAGACACCACCAATCTTTGTCTTATTGAATTTAAACTTTCCCATTAGTCTTTCATCTTCCCTTCAGCCACTTTAAACAAATGTTGACCATAAGAAGATTTCTTAAACTTCTCTGCCGATTCAAGCAATTCTTCTTTCGTAATCCAACCATTTTTATAGGCAATTTCTTCCGGTGCGGCAATTTGAATACCCTGTCTTTTTTGAATTACTCTCACGAAGTCCGATGCATCTGCCAGCGAGTCCATCGTACCAGTATCAAGCCATGCAAATCCCCTTGACAAGAGCTGTACGTCTAGTTTTCCCTCATCAAGATACATCTCGTTCAAAGTCGTAATTTCCAGTTCGCCTCGCGCCGACGGTTTTACCTCATTCGCTTTCGCCGACACGCCTGCCGGATAGAAATATAACCCCGTCACCGCATAATTACTTTTCGGGTTCTCTGGCTTTTCTTCAATCGAAACCGCATGCCAATTCTCATCAAATTCCACCACCCCGAATCTTTCTGGATCATTCACATAATACCCAAATACCGTCGCACGACCTTTCTCTGCCATCTCCGCCGATTCACGCAGTATAGCCGAAAAACCAGAACCATAAAAGATATTATCGCCAAGCACCATCGCACAAGCTTCCCCACCGATAAAATCTTCACCCAGTATAAAAGCCTGTGCTAGCCCATCCGGAGAGGGCTGTACTTTATAAGACAGATTCAATCCCATCTGTTTACCATCACCCAGTAGTCTTTCAAAATTCGGCAAATCGTTCGGTGTCGAAATGATTAGAATATCCCGAATCCCAGCGAGCATCAGCGTTGACAGCGGATAATATATCATCGGTTTGTCATAAACCGGCAACATCTGTTTCGAAGTTCCAAGTGTCAATGGATAAAGCCTCGTCCCAGACCCTCCAGCCAGTATAATTCCTTTCATAATAACTCCTATTTATTATGTTCAATTATACCATGTTTAGCCCTTACCCGCATCTCCTCCTGCTTCATTGCTTGTTTTGTTTTATTACTTAATTTAAAATTCTCATTAAAATAGTTATGCATCCACACAATCTCTTCATAATGATTCGAGCCCTTCTTCGATTCTGCCGTCTTGCTTTTCCTATGTATTCTAAATCTATTCATTGCCTTCCGGTTATAACTAATCTTTCCTTTTTCTAAAATCTTCGTATATAAATACCAATCTCCCACTTGCGTAAATTCAGTTGCTTTCTTTAAATCCTTTTTCTCAAGTGCATCTTTCCGAAAAACTACCGCCGAAATATTAGGAATCGAACACCTAATCGCCATAATCTCTTCAATTTCATGAATACCATCTTTTATATAACTCTTCTTAAAATGTCCAGTTTTCTCTTTATCTCGTGACCATTTGAAATTAGGTGCAATCACAATACCATTTTTATTGATAATCATTGACTCCGTATAAGATACAACTACTTCGGAATCATCAAATCTCTTCATTACTTCCTTCAAAAAGTCTCTTGAACACGAGTCGTCAGCCTCAGCAATCCAAATATAATCACCCGTTGCTAGCGCTATTCCCTTTCCCCACTGTCTTATCGCTTTTCCAGAATTTTCCTTATTCCCTACAAACCGGATATTTAAATCTGGATTTTGCATCTTTAAATTTAACACCATACTTTTTGCCATTTCAGTACTTCCATCCGTCGATGCATCATCCAACACGATTATTTCGTATATTGGATACGTTTGTCTTAAAATCGATCGCATTCGCTTCCTAAAATACCGTCCGTAATTGTAATTCGGCACAATCACTGACACTTTTTTATCTTGTGAAGTAATCATAAGCAGCCTCCACTTCCTCTAGAAATTCCTTTCCATAATAGTGTTTTAATGCATATTCTCGCGCTCGCTTCGCAATTATCTGATTCTCCTTCGGATGATTATATAGATAATCCAACTTGTTATACCATTCTCCAGACTTCACCAAAAAACCATTCTTCCCGTCTTCTATTGCTTTTGAAAAAGCATAAGTCGGCGATGCAATCGTCGTTGTCTCCACCGCTCCAGCCTCGAAGAACTTTAGCTCTGACTTGCAATTTGTAAAATCATTTATGATGAGCGGAGCAATATTCACATCCACTTTCGCCATCAGTCCTTGCAACCTCAGATAATCTACTGGCTTCACCATTTCCACCCGCCCAGTATTAACGAGCCTCTTCATCCGCTTTGAAAATTCCATATATCCCACCATTTTCAATTTTGCATCCTTATGTATTTCCAAAAAATGCACAAGCTCCGGCTCCACCATCACAAAATCCTTCTCGTGTGTCGGCGATCCCGAAAAATACCCAATCGAAAACCCACTCTCAGCAATCCTTCGTGCAATTTTCTTCTCTACAAATCTCCCAGAAATCTCCACCTGTGCAGCATTCAAGGAGTTTCGAATAACTTTCACCGGCTTCCCAAAACTCCGTTTTAATTTCTTCGCCAAGAACCCGTTCGTACATATAAATCCATCTACTTTCCTTGCCACTCTTCGAATCCCCCAAAAATATCCCATCCAATATGCAACATTTTTACTATTGGTCGTCCGCATTAACAACATCACGTCTCTATAATCAAATATCAAATCATCTAAATCAAATAATACTTTCTTTGAAACCGAATGAACTAAATCAATAAATCGACTAATTACTCCGTCTTTGTCTGTCTGTCTCAAGATTACCACCAAATCAAACTCATCCAATTTTACTCTATCAAGTTCCGTTTTCACCACCCATTCAACCTCATAGTCTCGGCCTTTTAATGCCTCCGCAACATTCTTTACCCGATACCGAAACTGTACCGACTTAGTGTCTTCCACTACATATAACACCTTTTTCACTAATACAACTCCAATACCTTTTTCTCAATCTTTTTCCAATCCCGCTCTTCAGCTACCTTCCGTCCATTTTGTGCCAACTTTTCACGTAATTTACTATCTGCCACAATTCTTTCTATTTTCTCCACCGCCTCATCAATATTCCCCTGCCCATAAAGCAAACAATTCTCTCCATCCTTTAAGTACTCTTGATTTCCACCGTTCGGTACCGCCACCACAAACCCTCCCGTCGCCATCATCTCAAGCGGCGGATAAGAAAAACTCTCCAATATACTAGTCTTAAGCAGTATATCACATTCTCCATAAATCTTCCCCACCTCATCATGTGGCACCCGATGGTAAAACTTATCCACTCTATACCACTTCTTCGGTTCACCTTGATACGACAAATACACAATCTCATATAGCCTTGGATCTAATTTCTCTACCACCCGAAAACTCTCATCTACATTTTTATAATAATCGTCCGAATTGCCTTCAATCAATATTCTTACCTTTCCACTCAGCTTTCGCTCGTGAAATTTAAATTTCTCAATATCAATCCCATTCGGCGCATATTTTGCTTTCCTTCCAAAATCCTTTTCCAACCAATTCGCGCACCATTCCGAAATCGTGATATACTTCACTCCATCTGCAAAATACGTTGCATTTGCCTCCTTCTTCATTGGTGAACCATAATTATTAAAATTAGTTTCAAAATTCTGTACCAAATAACTCCTCTCCTTTACGTAAGGATATTCTCTCACGTATTTTAAAGTCGTAAATAGTGTTGCCACCATCTCATCAAAACCAATCAACACATTATGTTTCGCCTGACTCACCACATTCACCTCACCACCTTCACTCACAATATTCTCGTCACCCACATCCATATTTATTACCATAACATCATAACCATTTCGCCTCAGTATATCACAATGTTTCATCACTACATTCACCCCACCGCTAGTATTAGTCGACGGTAACACAAACGCAATGTTCTTCGCCAATTTAGATGTAATAAACTCTTTTATCCCTCGTCCCGAATATGTCGTCACATATTCCTTCATCACTTTCGCATGTGCTTTTTCTCCAATCTTCTGCCTCAATCCGTCATTTTCTATCAACTTCTTTATCTTCTCATACCAGTCCTCGCCATTTTTACATAATACTCCTGTCTTTCCGTCATCAATCACTTCATGAAACGCTCCAAAATCCGATGCCACTGTTACCACCTTACACAAAGATGCTTCCATCCATTTGTTCTCCGACTTCGCTTCATTAAAAACCGTCTCCTCAATCGGCGCAAGATTTATATCGAGCCCCACAATCAACTTCGGAAGCTCTTCCCAATTTTTAAACGGCTGCCTTATAACCCTCTTACCGAATCTTACAAAGTCCTCTGACAAATCCAAATGTCCCATTACCACCAAATCCACTTGTGGGAACTCATCCATTATTCGAATCAGTGCCGGCTTTACCATCTCGAAATCCGGATTATGCGTAATGCTACCACTTAAATACCCAATTCTAATCCTACTCTCATCTCTTACCACATTTTTCAACGCATCAAGCGATAACTTTACCATCTTTTCGCTCGCTACATTTCTATTTACATACACTTCCTTCCCATATTTACGAAGTTCTCGCGCCAACGCCGAAGTTGTCGTAATACAATAATCACACATCTTCATCGTTTTACCCATTCTGATCACCCCATCATCATATTCTGCTCGCTCTTCTTTGTTCATCTGTTTCACATGCTCAATCTCATCTGTATATTTCTTGTCAATCACTAAGTCATCGATATCATAAAACACTTTTTTATTATAATAATGCGCCTTCTCAATCAATGCTTTCACGTCTGGCGTAATTGGACACCGAAAAATCACCACCGCCCTATAATACTTCAACATTTCTGGTTTCACCATCGTATAGAACACCTTCCCAACGCTCATTCCGCACGCTTCCAACTGCTCCATCTGATAATCCACACGATATCTTTCTGGGTGCCTCAATCCACATCCGTTGATAAATAAAATGTCTTTAGCTTCCCCTTGTCTTTTTCTCGCAGCAATTTTAAAGGTCAAATACCCTTTTGCTTTTCTTGTAAAACCTAGAAAACCATCCTCGGCTAAGGATGCTTTAGCTTTTCTAATTAACCCTACTTGGAACATACATCTATTTTATCAAAATAATATGTCAATTCCAAGAAGAAACCCCACGACATCGTCTACCATCATGTTATAATCAAATCATGCATAACACAAAAATATCCTCTTATTTTAAAAACAACATTAATCGTATTATTTTTAGTGTCTACTTTTGCATCATCATAGGTACACATTTATTCCTTCAGTTTCTCTCTCCTCTTAAAGAAAGCGCCATATTTGTTATTATTTTTTTCGTAATGCTAATAGTAATCTTTATTATTCTTTACAAACTCACTCCATTTCTTTTTAAAACAATAAGAAAAATTACATTATCACCACAAAATTCCACAAAACAAAAACAAATAAAAGTATTTTTTTTCTCTCTTCTCGTCTGTTTCCTAGTTCTAATTACATGGTTTCTCGCCTTTAAACCTGGCTGCTTCTCAGCTGATTCTATCTCGCAATACCGACAGGCCTTAACTGGAAACTATAATGATTGGCATCCTGTTATTCACACTTTATTATTTTTCACTATTCCACTCTCTATTTTTCATACTGCAGCCGCAATCATAATTATCCAATTATTCTTATTCGCAATAGTCTTATCATATTCCGCAACAATCATATACAAGTACGCTGGAAAAAAATGGTACATAATTACTCTAACACTCGTCCTAACAAATCCATTCGTCTTTAATGAACTATTATTTCCATGGAAAGATGTCGCCTTCGCTATTTTTGCTCTACTTAGTTACACAATAACCTTAGAAATCTACAAAACAAGAGGAAATTGGTGCAATAATACTTTACACATAATAATGCTTGCAACTATTCTTAGTTTTACAACATTATTTAGACACAACGGCATACTATTCACATTACCATTGGTCTTATTTCTTTTTTTCTTCACCCAACGAAAACAATGGATTAAACTATTTTCATTATTCTTAGCCATTATATTTATTATTAAAGTTCCGCTCTATTCCATACTCAATGTTCAGCCCCCAGACAGACGTACCGAAGAAACCGCTGGACTACCGCTCACCATTCTCAGCAATATCGCAAAAGAAACACCGGAAAGGCTTGACGAAGAAACCTCTTCCTTCTTATATAGAATAGCTCCAGCCGAAAAATACCAAAACAATTACATCACAGGAAGTTTTAACTCAATAAAATGGAGCGGTATCAATTCAGAAGTAATTGATGAAACTGGACTAGCACAAATACTAAAAATGACAGCTAAATCCGCCATAACATCTCCAGAGCCCAGCCTTGCTGCATTCATCAAACTTACACAAGTCGTATACGGTATTGAAGGAGAAGTAAGTGATAAAGTAATACCATACGACTCATCAAATGACGAATATGATATCCATTTTTCTGGTAATAGAACCCTCAATGCATTAGCAACTTTTTATACTAATACATATAGTGATTCCATTTTTAAATACCTCAGCTATACAGGATTCACAATACTTGCTATCCTATTGTTCATTCTAGCAAACAATAACTGGCATAAACAAGGATGGAAAAAAATCCTTCTCTGCACTCCAATCTTATTTTATGATTTTGGCACCATGCTACTATTAACCGGCCCAGAATCAAGGTTTTTCTTTGTAAACCTCATCATTTACCCTATAATTATTATACTTTCATTATCGTCGCCAAATTCACTAAGAAAAACAAAAACAAAGAATAACACGAAAAACACAAAAATCAACAAATCATTTTGACTCGTGATACTCTTTTTCTGTATTCACATTCCAAATGTTATCTTTGCTAGTTTCACCCATTATAATATTCTTCACAGCCTCAAACGACGTGCACATTGAATGATCCAAATTATTATATCTGTGCTGACCATTCCGTCCTACCAAGAATAAATTCGGAATCTTATCTAGATATGCCCTCAAATCATCAATTTGTTCATAAGTATCAAAATAAGCCGGATAGGCCTTCTTTACTCTCTCCACATGATAATCTAAAGCATCATCCTCAGATTCTAGTATATTTATCTTTGCCATCTCCTTAATTGCCATCTTTGCAAATTCGTCATCCGACATACTCCATAGTCCATCCCCTTCGTTACAAAAATACTCTAACCCCACCCATACTCGATGTTCTGGATCCTTCACAAGATACGGTGACCAATTATTATAAATCTGAAACCTTCCCATCTTTACACTTTTGTCATGAACATACACCCAATTATCCGGCACTATGTTACCCAAAGTCTTAATACTAGTTTCATTCTTTAGTGCCAACTTAGGACTTAACACCCCAACAGTCATATAATCACGGTAGGGCAAACCCTCTGCAATCTTTTTAATCTTCTTTGGCACATCATTCATGGCAAACACTAAATCCTTCATCGGCATTGAAGAAATAACATAGTCACCCCTAAGAGTAACATTCTTCCCATCTTTCTCGTATACCACACCAGTCACTACGCCATCTTTCTTCCTCTTAATTCCGACCACCTTCGCATTCATAATTATGTCCCCACCCTTCTTCTTCACCTCCTTAGCCGTAATCTCCCATAATTGCCCAGGCCCCAATTTCGGATAAGCAAATTCTTCAATAAGAGACGTTTCAACTTTCCTATTCTTCTTCCCCATTGCTTTGCCAAAGATATCCTTCAGAATTGCCGAAATGGAAAGACCCTTTACTCGTTGCGCACCCCATTCCGGCGAAATATCACGCGGATGTCTACCCCACAAGTTTTCCGTATAATTCTCAAAAAACATCGAATACAACTTCTTTCCGAAACGATTAATATAAAAATCCTCTAATGAATTCTCCGGGCGCTTATGGATAGTGCTCTTCATATAACTACATCCAACCACAAAAGTAGTCCTCAACCCCATATTCTTAATGGTTGATGCTTTCAAAGACACAGGGTAATCAAAGAATTTTTGATTAAAGAAAATCCGCGACAGCCTATTCCTCCTTAACATTACCTTATTCGTCTTCTCCGGGTCCGGCCCACCTTTCACTATATTGGATTTCCGCCCCAACTTCACGTCATCATATGGCATCGCACCCTGTGTTGGCATCATCTTTTCCCACCATTCATTCACCTCCGGCACTTTCGAAAAGAAACGATGTCCGCCCATATCCATTCGATTACCCTTGTAGTTTACCGTCTTAGAAATCCCACCAAAAGCATTAGATTCTTCCAAAACTACCACCTCATACTTTTTAGATCTATCCAGAAGTTCATACGCCGCCGTAAGGCCCGCTGGACCAGCTCCAATAATAATCACTCTTTTTTTCATTTTTTCTCCGTTCTTCCTTCAATTCTATCAAAATCATTCAATCAACGCAACACTACCCAAAAAGGAAGCACTACTCAAAAAAACGGACAGCCGTTTTTGTTAAACATCCAAAACTTTTTTTAATGTTTCCTCGCACTCTTTATCATATTTTTTCTTCCATTCATTATATAATTTTATTATCAAATCCTTATGTTTTATGCACTTTTCTACTCTTTTAGCCAGCGCTACCGGATTATCAACTTTTGGTTCAACCAAATATTCTTCCAAAGGGGTTTCTTCCCAATAATGATGGTTATCACCAGTGATACAGGGAACACCTAATTCTAGACACTCTAATGGCAACATTGGTGCGCACTCAACAAAACTAGCATATAAAACTACATCATCCTCCACTATCCTTTGAAATAATTCTTTCCTAGTTATCGCATGCCCTACACCATCCACCTTAATTCTAAGAATTCTAGCATACTGGAGTACGGTTTCAGTTATTGGTACCACGTCTACAGTTACATTGTCTAATAAGCTAGCAGCGCCCAATTGATTATAAAAGTTTTTTAGCCATCTATCACCGGATGCATAAATACCTACCCTAATACCATCCGTATGTTTTGTTTTTTGTTTTGGCTTAATCCCATCAATATGAGTCGTATTAGCTAAAAACTCAACATCATAACCAAGCTTCCTATATTGTTCATACATACTTTTTTTCACGAAAACAATCCTATCAATCGTCTTATCATTTAATAGTTCAAAAACACACCTAAATCTATCCCAGTCAAATTCTTCATAATGCATAGCATTGCTACCATGCCAAATCACCTTAATTCTAAGATCAGGCCTTTTTTCCTTTAACTTCCTTGCAAAAAACTCCCATCCAGGACCAAAAGCAGCAAAGAAAAGCAGTTTAATCTTGTCATTATTCGCAAAAGCATCCACTAGTCTATCCAGATTGTCTGCAATATCTATCTCTGGCAAAACAATCACATCATCAAACAAATCTACAGTTGCAGAGCGCACCCCCATCCATGCTTCATGTATTAGCACGACACTTCGGCTATCACATTTTGCTATATCGTTTATGATATCTCGAAATTTATCTTCCCTCCTTTTTGCCCCCTCACCACGAGTATAATATATTACGGGCCAGGCAATCAAACTCAAAGTGCAACGTATAGCTCTGCCATAAGCGCGCACACACGCCTTTATACTAGCACCAAATCTCAGAATTGTTGTTGCTCGTTGCCTCCCAAATCTTCTAATTAGCTTCACGTCTCTACGCTCTCTCTTGTCTACCCACGAAGCACTAGCATAATGAATCATGCACGTATTATTGGTAAATCTGTTATCTTGCCCATCATATGACAACGGGTAAAAGTATTCTCTAGGATAGACAGAAACACCCTTAATCAGCTGAATGTCACTATTATATCTATTAAATCCATATTCTCGCAAGATTTTCGTTACAATCACTGGAATAGTTATTGCATATAGATCCTGACTATTAAAGTGTTCTTGAGCTCGATAGAAATCCAGCACCTTTTTCGTCAGAAAACTTCTTGGGTTCCTTGCTCCCCAAACACTAACATTTACAAAACCAGAATCTTCAACCCCAACAAATGTGGCTTTATCTAGCAGAAAAGTAATATCCTTCTTCACCAACATATCAGTATCAAAATATATCCCACCGTATTCATACAAAACCTTCGTACGTACATAATCCGCAACAAAAGCCCATTTTTTTTGTTCATAAGCCTCCATTATAAATGGGCACTCCTTTAAGTCGAAATTTTTTTCACTCCAACAGACCACCTCATAATCAGGCAAATACTTTTTCCAAGACTTTATGCACTTTCGAGCCAATCTCGGTAACTTTTTATTACCGAACCAACAATAGTGTATATACTTCCTCCCTGCTTCCATATCAAATACATTATAATCAAAAAGTACCAAAAAAACAACGGCCAGGAAACCTAGTCGCAAAAACGATCAATTGCCACCCTAAAAACAGCATCTCTATGTTCTATATGGTATAATGAAAACATGAGCAAACTTTCGCCCATGCAGAAACAACTCTTGAAACTCTATAAAAGCTTCAAGCAATTTTGCGATAAACATCATTTACGCTATTACGCGGTTGCCGGAACAGCCATTGGCGCCATTAGACACCACGGTTTTATACCCTGGGATGACGATATAGATCTTGGTATGCCAATCGAAGATTTCGACAAGTTAAAAAAAATAGCCGCCAAATCACTTCCGAGACACTTGTCGTTCAAGGAAAGCTATTGGATGGGAGGCAAAATACACGACACCAGGACCACCGTCATTGATGTTCGTTTTCTTAATACTCCACAAAACTACCACGGCATATACATTGATATATTTCCACTTATTGGGTTACCCAATGACAAAACAGCTCGAGAAAAGTTCATTACCGACATCAAGCTGTTTCAAGTTAATGCAGAACTTTTAGAATTTTATCCCGAAGTATCCTCCTTTTCTGTTCAAGACATAGTCAAATGGAAAAAATACCTCTTATATGCGAATGATTATAATGCATCAAAAAAGCTAGCCGCTTTCTGCTTTTTTACGTGTAATGGCGATGGAATCAGAAACCCTACAATTGTGCCTTTCGAAGACACCGAAATCCCCATTTCGTCCCAATATGATGCAGATCTAAGAGAACACTTCGGTGATTACATGACCTTGCCGCCAAAAGAAAAAAGAAAAACCCACGACAAATACCACATTTTTGATTTAAACAATCCGTATTCAGAATATATTCATGAATATCAGAACAATCCGAAATGGTTACTAAAGCTTCTTGACCAAAATCATCAAATCGAAGGCGAACTCACTCAATTATCGAACTCTCTCCAGTATATATTAAACAATAAAGAACTTGAGATTAAAAAGTTACAATCACAACTCAACTCAACCTCACAAGAATTAGCTCTCATCCGTAGTTCAAAAACGCATAGGTTGAGGCATACTTTATTAAAACCCATTCGAAAACTTAAAAAAGGATTAAAACATGACAGATAAAATCATTGGCTATACTTGTGGTTCATTCGACCTTTTTCATATTGGCCATCTAAACATTCTAAAAAAAGCTAAACAACAATGTGATTACCTTATTGTTGGTTTAAACTCAGACGAAACCATGCTTCGATGTAAAAATAAATTACCAATCATTCCATATTCTGAACGCAAACAGATATTAGAATCCATAAAATACGTAGATAAAGTTATTAAGGTAGAGTGTCACGCAAAAGACACAAAAGCAGATGACTGGAAATACAGAATATCTGCAGATATTGTTTTTTCGGGAGACGATCATAGTTCCTCACCAGAGTGGCAGGAATTAATAAAATACAAGAAAATCCACGGCGGAAAAGTGGTATTTTTCCCCTACACCAAATCCACTTCATCCACACTAATTCGTAAAGTATTGGAAGACAAAATCAACTAATCGCTAGTTTTATCTTTTTACCTAAGCCCTCCATATTAAAACACCTCACATATTTCATTATAGCCGACTTTATATATTCCTTCACAAAGCCATTACCCTCTATCCCAGCCTTCTTCAAATTATGGTATAACTTATCTCTTCCTTCCTGAACTCGTTTTTTGTTAAGTGAATAATGGCCCGCGATATCCAACACCTCCCTTGACAGTTCCTCATCCCTCATTACTTCCTCATACGTTGCCGACGCTTTCTCATTTGTTACCCATTTTCTCCAACGATTTGTCTTTATGGCTTCTTCCAGCAAGATAGTCCTAAAACCTGACGGCTTATCAATTACGCCATTCTGCAATAAAGAACTTTCTATTTCGTCCAATATCACATACGCTCTCGTCTCCATTGTCCCAAACTCAGGAGCAACATTTGCAGCAGTAACACGAGCAGGAATATGCTCCAAGAGAGATGTCTCCGTCAAATAATCAGCATTGTGTTCTTTTAAATATGCTCCGTGCCGTACAGCCATTGTTGACAACTTGTCTGCCAGCACATAATCAAATACTCCGGCTTGTCTAGTCGATTGCACGAGCGTGCCCGTTTGTCCAACAGCAAATAATGGATTAGGTAGATTCCTGGCATTTAATTCCGAATTGAGTCTAACGAGAAAATTATCGTAATCGCCCAAATCAGTCAAACCGCCGTTTGTTTCTTCTGTTCCAACTTCGTAAGAAATCGCCGGCAAATGAAGCTCTTTTCTCTTTTGTTCACAAAAATCAATCAACTCCACCGTTTTTTCTAAAACAAAGTCAATATCCACAACCTTTCCCTTTACAAAGGGATCTTTCGTCGGATCAATCATTAGTAAATCAAAACCAGCCTGGATGTCAGCCAAATATGATTCCTTCGCTCTGCTCATAGCCTCATCCAATGGAAGATGTTGTCCACGCTCCTCATCTCGCTGCCAAGGTCCACCGTGATCACGACAAATATAATAATCTGAATAATCGTTTCTATCTGCAATCCTTCTTATATTCTCCACAAATTCAAATTGGTCCCATCCACAAGCATATCCACCACCAAATTTCTTAAGATCCACTTGATTACGACTCGCAATAAACATCAATGGAAAATCCTTCTCTTTCGCTAATTCTATACAAGATTCCACCACATTCTTAGACATCGGACCAATCCCTATCAAAGTAACACCGCCAGTTCGATATGCTTTTCTAACCACCTCTTCTATTGGGCTCTTCATTCTATTCTCCTTTCTAGAATCCATTTCTGAGCATTTGTTCCGTTTCTCTGCCAAAGATTAATATTTGCACCGTCATTTCCAAGCCCACCACTTACATCCATGACTAATTCAGAACATGCTGATTTAAAAACATAATACCCATCTATTATATCATTTTCCAGGAACCATTTTTGTGCACACGTTTCATTACTGTTCCAAAGTTGCACATTCGCACCTTTTTGCGTACTCGCATTACTAACATCAAGCACTTTTCCGGTATCAGTATTCACTAAAGTATAGCTCTCATCCGCATTGTATTGAAAATACCATAATTGCGCCTTCGTTCCATTATTATGCCATAGTTGTATATTAGTTCCAAGGGTAGCCGTATTCACACCACCAGAAATATCAATACTTTTACCTAAATCGAGAGCCGACACAACATTATAATATCCGCCCATCTTGTCTTTATTTAGCAAATCATACTTACGCAACGTCCATTTCTGGGCATCAGAACCATTCGCTCTCCAAACATTAATGTTTGTACCACTATTTGCCACACCACCGCTTACATCTAAAGCCAAACCAGAACATGAAGAATAAATAGTATACGTCTCATCATCGTTTTCTACTATCT
>JAZRDA010000024.1:0-10041 GCA_045660085.1 Candidatus Nanosyncoccus sp. | reverse complement strand
GTAAGTCTAGTGGCAATACGGAGGGAGATCTCTGTCCGAATGGATGGCACCTACCTTACGGGAGTAATGGAACTAGTACAGGCGGTGGTAATACTAGTGGTGGATTCTATTATCTAGCAGGCTCTATATCTGCTACTACTAATAATGCGATAAATTCAAAAAAGCACCGTCATTTCCCGAATAACCTTCTCTACTCGGGCGGCGTGTATGGCGCCTCCATTAACTATCGTGGTAGCTACGGATACTATTGGTCGTCTACGGCGTACAATAATAACTACGCCTACACCCTGACCTTCCTCTCTTCTTACATCTACCCAGGTACAAACTACAACAGCAAGTATTACGGGAGTTCGGCCCGCTGTGTAGCCAATTCTCAGTAAAATACGTTCCCAAAAAGTGCACTCCACAATAGAATGCACTTCAGTATATACCCCACGCTTTGTAGTATAATACTTCCCGAGAGTAGTTTACCCTTTGCTCTGATGTCTATAATTTTATCAAAGAGAACCCTGAGCTAATCTATGTCGAGATCAACGAAGGTGGAACAATGTGTTATATGATATAATTCCATTATGAAAACGAATGAAATTAAAAAGGCATTTCTAGACACTTTAGAAGTAATGCCGAAAAATACTTGTATTATTATCGCAACGAATCAAGAAAAGGAAATGGTGGATAAATTCCTAGGCGAGTCTCAATCGAGAGAGAGAGTAGTTATACAAACCGGCGCTGGCATTAGTAATGCACTGGATTCGCTGCTCCCATTACCTCACGATACACCGGTCTTAAATATTGGGTTTGCTGGGTCTAACCAGCTCGGAAAGTCTGGTATATTTACCGTGAAGGAAGTGCGCCATTATCATCCTAATGTGGGTTTTGACCGGCCCGAACCCGTACTCCTGCTTACTCCAGCCCCTGGGCTTGAGGGAGCTATCTGTTACACTTCGCAGGACTTCGTCCACGACACTAAGATTACCGAGCCAGTACTTTTCGACATGGAACTTGCGATTATCGCAAGGCTATACCAGGGCCAGCCTGTCACAAGTATTAAAATAGTGAGTGATAATTTAGACCTAGAAGAATATACCGATACTGTGTCGCAGTAGCTATACAGTGCTGTTTTCAGACCGGATATCGCAATCGGCTTTGTCGCGGTCGATTTGTTTACGGTAGCGATCTTCTTCGGAAAAGATACAGCCACAGTATTTCTGCATATATAGGCCTAGCTCGCGAGCCTTGGCCTGGCCCTCGCGGAAGCCAATGCGAAAATCGCAGTAGAGAAACTCAATCCCAGCCATGGCGGCTAGATTCTCGCAGACTGCTTTCAGCTCGTTGTGTTTCTGATACGGAGAGACCAGCAGTGTAGTAGTAAATGCATCGTACCCGTGCTTGGCAGCATAGCGTACGGTCTCAGTGAGGCGCTTCTGATAGCAATAGTTTACACAACGATTGGGGATGTCGGAGACGACATTACGGCAGAATTCATCCAGGCCGTATTCTTCGTCAATTATTAGCCTGGCGCCAACCTTGGCGGCATAGTCCTTCAAGCAATCGCGGCGAGTCTTGTACTCAATATATGGGTGGATATTGGGATTGTACCAAAAAAGGGTCGGCTCGATGTTCTCCGCACGTAAACTGTCTATACAATATACGCTGCAGGGTGCGCAGCAGGTGTGCATTAATAACTTCATACAAATTTATCTTACAATATTATAGCATTTATGCTACAATTATTCTATAAGTAGGAGGTTTATGTCTAAAACAATTGAAACCGATTTAAAGACGTTTATCAAATTCTGGCTGGTGCCGCTCGGGATTGGCGCATTGATATTCGTGCTTTATAAAGCGCTGACCGGCTTGATTATTATCGGGGTGTCGATTTTCCTAGCTCTAGCCCTGAAGCCACTAGTTCGCAAGGTAAACAGTTTCTTCACTCACCATTTTGGCAAGGACAAGAAACACCAGACCATGTCGGCGGTATTCGCCTATCTAATCGTAGTCTTGGTAATTGGTGCCATCATCGCCATCGTCGGTCCGGTCGTGGTGAACGAGACGGCGAAATTCGTGCAGCATTTCCCGGACACTTTCGAGAAGTCATTTGGCGGCTGGGACGGGATTAATAATTTCGGTAATTCCATCGGTATCAGTAACCTCCAAGGCGAAATCACCAATGCTCTGACCGGACTCTCCGATAATCTTCTTGGGCTGCTCGGCAATAATCTTGTCTCAAGCGTGACAGGCGTGGCCGATGTAATAATGAAAATCGTACTCGTGATTGTGCTGACCTTCCTCTTCCTACTAGAAGGCCCGAGCATGCTGGAAGTAATCTGGAGCAGTATGGGGGCCAGGAAGGAGGACCAGAAATCCACTAACCTGATTAAGAAAATCGTCACCAGAATGGCAAACGTGGTTTCTACCTACGTATCACGCCAGATTATAGTTGCGGTGATTGACGGCTGTGCAGCGATGGTAATTGTGTTCGTACTCTCACTAATCCTGGGTTTCTCTTCCAGCTTGGCTATTCCGATGGGGATGATTACAATGCTATTCTATCTCATCCCGATGTTTGGCCAGTTCATTGGTGGAACACTTGTTACACTATTACTATTCTTCTCGAATCCACTCGCGGCGGGTATCTTTGCCGTAATATATATAGTATATGCTCAGGTGGAGAATAATGTAATCGCTCCGAAGATTCAAGGTAGCGCACTGAACCTCCAGCCGGTAGTAATACTCTGCGCGGTCGTGATTGGCATGTATATGTTCGGACTGCTCGGTGCCATCATTGCGATTCCGATTGCTGGATGTATCAGAGTACTGATCGAAGAATATCCTAATATCAAAGCCCTTAAAGATTAATCCATTATGACCAAAACAAACAATCCTGACGAGCAGGCCCCTGATATTGATGAGAAAAAACTCGTACCAAAGAAACTATTAAAGAAGCCACTTCTGATTGTGCTTTTCGTGCTAATTAACGTGGCCGTGATAGCAATTACGGCTATGTTTGAGTTCGGTAATTCTAAGAATGCGGCTAAACTTTCGGACGTGAAGATTAACTGGTGGTTCTTAATCCCGGCTGCGCTCTGCTTCATCGTCGCAATTACGGTCGAGATTCGGAAATATGTCTTGATGATGTGGGAAATGTCCGGCGATAAAGAGCATTTCGACTTTAAAAAAGCTAGGAGGGTCGCCCGGCGAACTGTGTTACTTGGAAAGTATTACGACAACGTTACTCCAGCAGCGATTGGCGGTCAGCCCTTCCAGATTTACTATATGCGCAAGAATAGCGATCTACCACCCGGTGTTTCTACATCGGTGCCGATTTTTGGTATGATTGCGGGGCAACTTGGTTTTATTATCATTGCGGTGCTATGTTTTCTCTTCGGTAGTCTGTCGATCAATAATGCCGTCCTGATTGGTACAGCTTGCTTTGGTTTGTTGTTTTTCGCTTTCTGGCCGGTTACCGTCATGATTGCGACGTTTCTGCCGAAAGGCACCACGGAAATCATCGGACTTTTAGTTAAATTCTTGGCTAAAGTTCGCTTAGTTAAAAATGAAAACAGGACTCGGGAGAAGGTCGAATATGAAGTCAACGAATACGCCAAGTGTGTGCGGAAGATACTAAAGACAAAAGGTTTGTTTGTAAAAACCGTACTGATGTCGGTGACATTTAATACATTAATTGCTATGATTCCGTTTTTCGTACTGACTGCATTTGGCGGGCAGGTTGATTTCTTGCCATGTTTCGTAACTACGGTCGCGGTAACATCGGCGGTCTATTTTGTGCCGACACCGGGTAATGCTGGCGCAGCGGAAGGGACTTTCTTCGTGGTGTTCTCGGCGCTTTCTAGTGGCTATGTTTTCTGGGCGATGCTGATCTGGCGATTCTTCTCGTACTATATATATATTATAATGGGGCCCATCATCTACTATGTCATGCACCTGGAAAAGAAGCGCGAAAAGAATAATATGGTATAATTAACTATATGCTTAAACTGTTTAAGTTCTTGAAGCCTTATTGGTGGCAGGTAATCATACTAGTTGCAGCAACCACGCTGCAGGTGTGGACCACCTTGAGACTACCGGCGCTAATGGCACACATTATAAATGACGGTATTGTGCCTGGTAATACCGATTATATTTGGCAAGTTGGCCTGCAGATGATAGGGTTAGCGGTGCTATCGGCGATAGCAGCATTAGTGTCGAGCTATTTCTCGGCGCGCGTGGGGACTAATTATGCGCGCGATATTAGGACGGCGGTGTTTACCAAGATACTTAATTTTAACATCCTCGATGTCAAAGATTTCAGCACAGCTTCGCTACTGACTAGGACGACGAACGATATTACCCAGGTGCAGAATGTGACTATCATGATGTTATCTATGCTGGTGAGAGCGCCACTTTTCTGCATCATCTCGATCATTATGGCCATCCAGACTGCACCGGATATGTCATGGATTATCTTGGTTGGCGCGGCGGCGATTCTTAGTTCTGTGATACTAATCATGTCACTCGTAATACCGAAGTTTAAGATTTTCCAGAACCTAGTGGACAAGGTTACTTTGCTCACTCGCGAGAACTTGACTGGCCTCAGGGTGATTAGAGCTTTTAATAATGAGAAGCTGGAGAAAAAGAAATTTGTCAAAACCAATGATAAGCTTACTAAGTTATTAATATATATTGATAAAATCCTGGAGCTGCAGAATCCGTTAATCGGCGTGATATTTAATGGTACTACACTGCTTTGTTCGTGGATTGGGATTTCGCTTCTGTCTAAAGATTTCGCGTACCTTGGCAATATGACGGCTTTTGCGGAATATGTCACACACGTGATGATGTCGTTTCTCATGATGTCGCTGCTATTCGTGATGTTGCCGCGCGCTAACGTCTCGGCGCACCGTATTAATGAGGTGCTAAGTAAGGCCTCGAAGATTACCTGGCCGAACAAGACTAGTGGCATGCCGGAAAAAACTCCGTCGGTGGAGTTTAAAAATGTAGATTTCTCCTACCCGGCAGCAGAAGAGAAGGTGCTGGATAACATTTCTTTTAAGGCTCTGGCTGGCCAGACGACGGCATTTATCGGTTCGACCGGCTCGGGTAAATCTACTCTGATTAATCTGGTGCCGAGATTTTACGAGCCGACTAGTGGAGAGATTTTAATCAATGGAGTGCCGATTCAGAATTATGAGAAAAAGGATTTGATTTCGCGAATTGGGTTCGTGCCGCAGAGGGGAATGTTGTTTGCTGGAACTGTGCGCTCTAATATTAAATTTGGCGCACCCGAGGCTTCCGATGAAGCAATGCGTAAGGCCGCACGAATCGCACAGGCGGAGAATTTCATTGAGAAACTGCCGGATAAGTATAATTCGCACATCGCACAGGGGGGAACAAATGTTTCAGGCGGGCAAAAGCAGAGATTATCCATCGCGCGGGCGATTTGTAAGGAGCCGGATATTTACGTCTTCGACGACGCTTTCTCGGCGCTAGACATGAAGACCGATGCGAGACTACGCGTAGCACTAAAGGAGATTACCGCCAATGCAGTAGTATTGATTGTGGCGCAGCGTGTCTCCACGATTAAGGATGCAGATAATATCGTCGTGCTGGATAACGGAAAGATAGCTGGTAAAGGCAATCATTTTGAGCTTTTAAATAAATGTAAGGTTTACCAGGAAATTGTCAAATCACAACTTTCGGATAAAGAATATGCGGCCGAATTGAAGCTAGCCGCAAAACACCATGAGTTATCGCCTAAGGAAAAGGCGGCTGAGACTGCGGATGGTGGTTACGAGAGGGCTTCTCGAGAGGTGGAGTATGCCTAAGGTGAATCGTAAAAGTCCTGAGCCGAGAAAGGATAGTGAGACTATGAATGAGGTGCGCGGTAGCAAAACAAATAAAAGTCCGCGCAAAATGCTGGATTCGTTTAAGGTCTTCCTGAAGTCAATTAGGAAATATCGCTTCCCGATTCTGATTTCGGTGCTTCTGACCATCGGCTCGGCGGTACTGGGGCTATTTATCCCGAAGATTCTGGGCGATATGACCACCGTGGCGGTTAGTTCGTATCCAGATTTAGACTGGTCGACCTTAGGTGGCAAGGCCATCCTGGTGATTGTGCTATTCTGCACTTCGGCACTACTCGGCTATGGTCAGGCCTACATCCTGGCGATAGTATCCGCGAAATACACTAAGGACATTAGGGAGCAGATACTGGACAAAATTTCACGACTGCCGATTTCGTATTTTGACAAACACCAGTACGGAGACACTTTGTCACGTATGTCGAACGACGTGGACGTGCTTACCACTTCCATGTCGCAAGAAATTGCTGATATCTCGATGAGCCTGACGACTTTGGTTGGTGTCATGATTATCATGCTGACAATCTCGGTGCCACTTTCTTTAATTTCGTTCGTAGTGGTGCCGATCTCAGTATTCGTAGTGGGGCGCATTATGCGTTTTGCACAGAAATATTTCCGCGAGCAGCAGAAGACTCTGGGTGTTTTAAATAGCGAAATTGAAGAGGATTACTCTGGACAGGTCGTAATTAAATCGAACTCCCACGAGGATAAGGCGATGGAAGAGTTTGGTAAGATTAATGAGAAGCTGACCGTAGTGTCGCGACGTGCTCAGATATATTCGTCGCTTTCATTCCCGGTGACTCATATTTTTACCAACCTTGGCTATGTGGCAATTTGTGCACTTGGTGGGGTATTCGTCGTGCAGGGTCAGATTACCATTGGTAATATCCAGGCGTTCATCCAGTATGTATCGAGATTTAATCGGCCGATTACCGAAATTGCTTCGACCACCTCCACTTTGCAGGCACTACTCGCCGCTAGTGAGAGGATCTTTGACTTCTTGAATGAACCGGAGGAACAGCCGGACATAGAGCCATTTAAGGCGATTAGCGACGTGAAGGGTGCGGTGGAGTTTCACCATATTGACTTTAGCTACATCCCTGGCCGACCGGTGATTCGCGATTTCTCGGTGAAGGTGGAGCCGGGAATGAAAGTAGCGATTGTGGGGCCGACCGGAGCTGGGAAGACGACGATTATTAATCTACTTATGAGGTTCTACGAGCCGGACTCTGGATATATTTCCATCGATGGGGTGCCGACTAGGGAAATGCGACGGGCGGATGTGCGGCAATTGTTTGGCATGGTACTACAGGACACTTGGCTGTTCTCCGGCACCGTGGAAGAGAATCTGCGATATGGACGAACTACCGCCACGCTTGATGACATTAAGAAGGCGGCGAAAGCTTCTAACGTAAATCATATCATTGAAGCGCTGCCGAAGTCGTATCATTCGGAGATTAGTGAGGACTCGGATAATATTTCGGCCGGTGAGAAACAGCTAATCACAATCGCACGGGCCATGGTGGCTAATCCGCCGATGATGATACTGGACGAGGCAACTTCGAATGTAGATACCCGTACTGAGCAACTGATTCAGGATTCATTCGAGAAGCTAACTCACGGGCGGACCTCCTTCGTGATTGCGCATAGGCTATCGACAATCCGGAACTCGGATTTAATTCTAGTTATGCGAGATGGAGCCGTAGTGGAGCAGGGGAATCATGAGGAACTCTTGAAACTAAATGGGTTCTATGCGGAGCTATATAATTCGCAGTTCGCGGAAGGGTAATTTAATTGCAGTATTACCAGAATGCTAAACTACTGTAATAAAACTTTTGTGGTTTTTTAAACGCTTATGCCGTTGCTTAGGTTGCAATATTCTATAAAAGGTGCTTCTGGCGTTATTAGAAACTGGATGTCAAATATAAATTCATTTGAGTATTATGGTTTGTGGGAGGAGATAAATAATCCTGATTTTAATTCCGTGAAATTCCACGGAATTAAAACAACCGAAGCGATTAAAGAAACAATTGTTCCTACCGTAACAGAAAAACAAAAAAAGTATGTTTATGCAGAAGAAGCAGATTTGCTAAATGTTGCGTTGTTTGGTATGACGGCAAAAGAATGGAGAGAGCGTAACCCTGATTTGGCCAAGGATGGGAACATAAGGGATTATACGGATTTATTACATCTAATCGTATTGAACAATATGGAGAACATTAATGCGCAATTAATTAAAAGCGGATTGCCGCAATCCGAAAGATTAACTCAATTAAACGAGATTGCAAAGTCACAAATGAAGCTACTACTAAATAATAGAAGCATAGAAGAATTGCTAAAACTTGAGAAGTAGGGTCGTCTATTCTTTAATGGTTTTCTATAATTTTTTGAATTTCTGCGAAGATTTCTTCGATGGTGCTAGAGGCATCGATAAGTGTCAGATTGAAATCTTTTGCAATGTGTGGATAAGCGGCATTAACCTTTTGCTGAAAGGTGTTCGACATTTTTTCGAAAGTTTCTTTGGCTTTGCCACGGTTACCCTGACGAGCTAAGCGCACCTCGTCGGAGACCGTAAGAATAAAGCCATAATCTGGATGAAAATATTTCTCAGGTAGAAGTTCTTTGGTAATTCGAATGATTTTACTACGTGAAACTCCTTGGCCGTAGCCCTGATAGGCGAGAGTGGACCAATAATTGCGAGCAGAAATCACAATACCGCCTTCTTTTAGAGCCGGCTCGGCAATCTTCTTCCATAGTTCGACTCGAGCAGCGGTAAACAAAAGAACATTCGTGATTGGCTCTAGGTCATAGCCACGAGTAAGAATCATGTCGTGCAAATCGTGCGCCTGAGGAAGATCGCCGTCAGGCTCCTCAAGCATGACGACCGTCTTGCCCTGGGATTCGAAATGGTTTTTTAATAGCTCGGCCTGAGTGGATTTGCCAGTGCCGTCTTGGCCTTCGATGACTATATACATTTTAGATACCTTTCATAACACGCGGGGCAGAGGGCGCGATATTCAATCTTGCTCTTGCCATCGTCGATTAGAATGTCGGGGCCGTCGGCGACCAGCTTGCCGTTTAGGAATCTGGCATTATAGGTGGCTTTGTGGCCGCATTCGCAGATAGTTTTGATTTCTTCAATGTCATGAGCGATTTGAAGCAGGCGCGTGGCGCCTTCGAAGCCGCTGTCATCGCGACGGAAATTCAGGCGCAGTCCATAGCACATGACAGGAATATTAAGCTTAATCGTGATGTCCATTAGCTGGTCGACCTGGGTAGGAGTTAGGAACTGCGCCTCGTCGACCAGGACACAGTGAACGTCGTTATATTTTTCGGAAATGGTGTCGAAAAGATTGGTGGTACGATCGAAACAAACGTCCGTCTCGCGTTCAGGCCCAATGCGAGTGTATAGCTTGGTGCCGTGCTTAGTGTCAGTCTTTGGTTTTATCACGCAGACCTTATGTCCGCGCTCTTCGTAATTAAATGCGACTTGGAGCAGCTGCATAGTCTTGCCACAGCCCATCGCACCGTAACGGAAATAAAGCTTCGCCATGTTTACATTATAGTTCATTTTGTATTTTTCTCAACAAAAATCGCCGAAGAAAAAAATCTAACTAGCCAAGCTAGTTAGACCAAACCCAGAAGGGTCCCCTGGAAGGACTCTTCTTATGAAGATGATTATACTATACTTCGGAGTTAAGCGCAAGATAGCCACCCAAAGCTGAATTCTATTTCAAATAGCAAGACTTTTTGTTAATCACTATCATGATTTAGGACATTTTTTCACAAACATTATATCTGTGCTTTCGTTTCAGGAAAGGCTGGAGGAGGGAATATGGAACGGACGAATGCTTAGACTAACGAAGTAGACAACGAACCGAATTGCCGTTGCCCCTGCCGCCGCTGCCCGCCGGGTCGGCGTAGCCAGTCACGGCGAAGCCCGCGTACCTGGCGCCGATGCCATTGCTCGCAACAGACGACCAGAAGTAGCCGTCGCTCCCGACATCCCCGAGATTACCGTAGAAGTAGCCGGTGGGGATGAAGTAGAGCGGAGCTGACCAGATAGTAGATATATCGTTAAAACCATCATTATCTGTCCAGCCATATTCAGTCCATAGGTCGGCAAAATCACCTTCGCTTTGTAGGTTATCATTCCAAGTAGAGTATGGCAGAGTCCAAC
>JAZRDA010000023.1:0-21200 GCA_045660085.1 Candidatus Nanosyncoccus sp. | reverse complement strand
GATGCGATTTCTTTTCACTGGAAACAGCCTATCGATGCAGTGGCTTGTGAGGGATATCTCGGAAAGCCTTTTTCAAAAATACCGACAGATAGAGAACTAAAGGTGCAGAAACAGGAATGTGGAGCGACTATTGTTGGATTTTTGAAAAACTTGGCTGGTCAGATTAAGGTTAATACTCCGGTGGTAATTGCGGTGCCGGCGTGGTTACGCGAGAATGGTGGTTACGAGAGGCTGGGGATTCTTGACGAAATAGGTAAACTGGGGTATAATGTTGATAGTAAAACGCGAGAGGGGCTTCTTTATCATCGAGATGGTCAGGTTGTCGCGAGAGATATATTAATTTTAAGGAAAAAGTAAATGTCACATGTAAAAGCTGGCGGTACCGCCAAAAATGTCCATAACAATGCTGGTCAGCGCCTTGGCGTAAAGCGTTTTGGTGGGCAGAAGGTCAAGAACGGTGAAGTCCTAGTTCGTCAAACTGGTGCCACTAAGATAGCTGGTCCTGGTACTTATATGTCACGGAATTTTACGATTCATGCTGCTAAGGATGGCGTAGTGACTTTCGTGAAGACTAAGAGAACGCATTTTTCGGGTAAATCTTTGCCAAGAATAAGAGTTGAAGTCCGTTAAAAAGTAACCCTTCGGGGTTATTTTTTGTGCTATAATTGTTCTATGGCTAAAAAAAGACGTAAGTGGTTTTCTTTTCGAACTGCTATTTCGGTTTTGACCTTGGTCCTGGTTATTTATGTGGTTTATAAGAATTGGCCAGACATTGTGGAAACATTGCAGCATTTACATGAAGCAAATGGTTTTGTGCTAACACTACTAATACCAGAGCAATTATTTATGTATTTTGCTTGTGGTCAGATATTTTTTTCGTATTTACGTAATAAAAGAGATGTAAAGAAATTCTCCTCGAAGGAGGTGTTATTAATTTCGACTGAGCTTAATTTTGTGAATCATGCAGTACCGGCCGGTGGAATTGGGGGGTTGGCTTTCTTAACTTATCGACTAATGCCATTTAAGGTATCGGCTGGGCAAGCTAGTTTCTTGTATTTATTCCGTTATGCTATTACTACGGTAGTTAATTATCTGCAGGCGTTGATTGCAATATTAGTTTTGCTGGCTTTTGATTTAATACCAAGTGAGGCGAAATGGATTATTCCGGTGTCGCTACTGATGAATATGGGCGTATTCTTCTTCCTGTGGTTCGTGATCTTTATTGCTAGTAGTGTGAAGCGAATTGAGAGGTTTTCTAGTTTTATTAATAAGTTTTTAGATTTTATTGCGAAAAGTGCTACATTTGGCCATAAGGATAAAGTTTTAAAGCATAAGAATATCGACGATTATTTTATGGATATTCATCAAAGCGTAATGATTGCAAAGGCGAATAGAAAGTTTTTGAAAAAGCCAATACTGTGGGGACTAGTATATAGTTTTTGTGAGATTGCAACTTATTGGATTGTGGCGATTTCTCTTGGTAGACCAGAACTTTTGCCGTTTATTATGGTGGGTGAAGCAATCGGGTCAGTGTTTGACGGAATTGTGCCGTATGGTTTGTACGAGCTGGGAATGGCTGGCGTGATGATTGCGCTGGGTGTGGATTTTCCAACTGCTACGATTATTACTGTAATGACTAGAGTGATAACACTACTGTTTACGATCGCATCGGGATCATATCCTTACTACGAAGCTATAAGAGGAAAAGAAAATGAATAATTTCTCGCCGACTGAGTTCATTGCGGTAGTGAATCAGACTTTAGAATATGCCTATTCTCCAGTAATGATAACGGGTGAAGTGGCGAGCTATAAAGTGAATCAAGGGAAGTGGGTATTTTTCGATATAAAGGATGAGGAATCGTCGATACCTTGTTTCATGTCATTATGGAGTCTTAGAGTACCAATAGAAGATGGTATGAAAGTGGTGGTGAGCGGTGTGCCGAAGGTGACAAAGTGGGGTAAGTTTTCTTTCACAGTAAGTAGTATTAAGCCGGTAGGTGAGGGATCCATTAAAAAAGCGTTTGAGTTATTGAAGAAAAAACTAGCTGCAGAAGGTTTATTTGACGAGTCGCGGAAGCGGGCGGTGCCTGCCGATTTGACTCGTCTTGGAGTGATTTCTTCGACGGCAGCGGCGGGGTATACGGATTTTATCAAAATTATTAATGCAAGATGGGGCGGTATGAAGGTGATTGTAGCGCATACTCAGGTACAAGGTATGGATGCTCCGGATCAGATAATTCGGGCGTTAAAGTATTTCAATGAACGGGGCAATGTGCAAATGATTGCGATTTTAAGGGGCGGTGGTTCGGCTGACGATTTGTCATGTTTTAACGACGAGAAGTTAGCGAGAGAGATTGCTGCTTCAAAGATTCCTGTGATTACTGGTATTGGCCACGAGAGAGATGAATCGTTGGCGGATTTGGTGGCCGACGTGAGGGCTTCGACACCGTCGAATGCGGCGGAAATTCTAACTCGTGACAAAAACGAAGAAAAAGTGAAGCTATCGAAAGTGATGAACCGGACTTATCAAGTTGTTTTGCAGGCAATTGGCCGAGCTAGTGATGAGAATCGAAGTAGCGTGAAGAGAATTGCCAGTGGCATTAATATGAAATACATTGAGCCAATGCTTATTGCGAACTCGGATAAGCTTAGTAAATGCTTAAAGGCAATACAAGAATCATTTACTAGTATAAATAATAATTTACAACAGAAGATGAAGATTCTCGAAGTAGTGAATCCCGAGAAGGTGTTAAGCCAGGGTTATGCGATTTTGTCTGGTAAGATTTCTCCGGGAGAGGTACTAAAAATAACCACCATGAAACAGGAAATCAATGCAACAATTAATAATATAAAGGAGAGATGATTATGGAAAAAGATGATTTATCTTTGAATCAGAAGATTGAGAAGCTAGATAATGAAGTAGAATGGTTTTATTCGGATAGTTTTAAACTTGACGAAGCCGTAGAAAAATACAAGCAGGCGATTGAGCTGGCGAAAGGCATCGAGAAAGATTTGAATGAATTAAAAAACGAGATAGAAGTTTTGACGGAAGATTTCAGTAAACAGTAACTACTTATGGTATAATAAGGGTATGGATAATAAGCAGTCATCACAAAAACAATCTACACCGGAGAATATGACGGCGCAGCAGGCGCAGTTGGCTTGGCGGGTGCAGCAAATGCAAACAAATCAAGCAAAGTCAAAGCATAAGGATAATTCAGGTTTAACAAAAACGTTGATTATCATTGCCCTTGCGCTAGTTGCGATTGCTTTTGCTGGGCTGTTTTTGTGGATGTATACTGAGTACAATGCTTTAAAGACTGATTATGATGCGGATGTTGCGGCTGAGGTCGCTAAGGCGAAGGATGAGCAGTCAATTGCTGATGCTTACAAGTGCCAGGAAGAGAAAGATTTTCCTTATAAGGTTTTTGCTGGTCCGGTGGACTATGGTGAACTGAATTTCGAATATCCGAAAACATGGAGTGCATATATCGCAAAGGATGCAGCGAATGGTGGAGATTTTGAGGCATATCTTAATCCGGTACAGGTTGAGCCGATTTCTAATAGTACCGTCAATGCTCTGAGGGTGAGGATAGTTAATAAGAGTTTTGATGATGTGGCGAAGGAATATCAGAGATATCTTGAGAATCGCAATAATCCTCTTAATGTTGAGTCGGTGACAGTGAATGGTACGACGGCGAATTTGTATTATGGTACGATACCGAGTACGGAGCTAAATGGCTACATTCTGATATTTAAGATACGTGATAAAACCGCATTCTTGCAAACTGATTCGGTGCTATTTAAAGACGATTTCGATAGGATAGTGCAATCAATTAAATTCAATTCCTAGTGTGTTATAATGGGGGCATGGAAAAGGAGGTCGATGGTATTTTGGTGGTGGCGCATGAACTTAAGGCGCCGCTGACTCTTCTAAGGCAGCTAGCTTTTTCACTAGGTGAGCTTGAAATGCAGGACGAGAGAACTCGTTCGCAAATGATTAGTGTCTCGGAGCGAGCGATGCGGCAGGTGAATGATTTGATTAAGATTCGGCGGCTAGAGGATGGATTATTCGAAATGGAGCCAGTGGCGGTGAGAGAAGTGTGCGATGCGGTGAGTCGGGAACTTGAATATTTGTTTAGATACAATAAGAGGGGTTTGGTTTTGAAATATTCTAATCGCGCTAGGCTAGTGACGGCAAATAGGGAATTATTATATAGTGTAGTGTATAACTTTCTATTAAATGCAATGCATTATTCTAGTAACAAGACGAGGGCGGAACTGTTAGTGAAGGATTCTAAAGATAAGGTGAAGATAATTGTGCGTGATTATGGCCCAATGTTGCCTATTAATGTCTGGAAGGAAATGAAGCAAGGGTGGATTAAGAAGCCTTTATCGGTTGCAATGCGCCCTGGCTCTTCGGGCTTAGGACTTTATATCGCTTCGAGTTTCGCCAGATTTATGCGGGCCAATGTGGGTGCCATTCGGCATCGAGATGGGACAAGCTTTTTCGTCGAGTTACCGATTTCTAAGCAAGCGAGTTTATTCTAAAATGATTTTTGTAATTGATGACGATGAAATAATGGCAGAGTGCTTGGTGAACATGGCCAGATGTGAAGCGAAGGTTTTTTCTAATGCTATAGATGCGATGGCGAAGATTGATGACGGCGTGGTTCCTGATTTAATTTTCTTGGACATACTCCTGGATGGGCCGGATGGGTTTACTTTCTTAAACGAGTTGGTATCTTATTCGGATACTGCAAGAATCCCAATCGTAATCGTATCGTCGTTAGATTTTACTGGGAGGGATTTATCTAATTATGGTGTAGTGGGATTTTTAAATAAAGAAAGCATGGTACCGGAGGATGTTCTGAATTATGTCGATAAGTACTGCAAATAAAGATATTCGGACTCACGGTTACGTGATTCGGCGTACCAACTATGGTGAAGCGGATAGGATTTTAAATATAATTACGCCATCCGGGAAGATGACCGTGATGGCGCGAGGGGTGAGGAAAGAAAAATCTAAACTTGCTGGCAGTGTGGAACTGTTTTCGTTGACTGATTTTGTGATTCATTTTGGAAAAGGTGATATGGGGGTACTAACTGGAGCTAGGATGCTTAACTATTATGGGAATATTTTAAAATCTTTTGACAGGATGGAACTAGCTGGGCAAATTTTAAAGAAAATTAGCATTGCAGCTGATAGTTCGGACAATTCGGACTATTATAGTATAGTCGATCAGAGCTTGAGGGCGTTAAACGATGGAATGCGTATAAATATAATTGAGGGATGGTTCTGGCTTAATTTAATGAAAGCAATGGGAGAGGAGGCTAATTTATATAGAGACTCAAACGGTGAAAAATTATTAGAGCAGAACCGTTATAATTATGATGTGGCGGAGAACTGTTTTGCGATGAATCCGAATGGTTTGTATGGTGCGGATGAAATAAAGTTTTTACGATTGTTGTCTTCTGCGGATTTAAGCGTGATAACTAGGGTAAAAAACATAGATAAGGTTTTAGATAGCGCAATGGGGTTGGTGCGAATCTTGGCTAAGAAATAAGCTAATGATATTGGGAAAAGAGTTTTTTACTGGGTGTTTGTGTTATAATATGTAGTATAAAAAGGAGAATAAAATGGCAGATTTTAATAAAGTTTTGACTCCGGGAGAGCCGGAAAAAGGCGAACTGAATGTCGTAATTGAAATCCCGACTGGATCAAATCATAAAATTGAGTGGGATCGGAAGCATGCTTGTTTCATGCTTGATAGAGTAGAACCGATGGCGTTTGCGAAGCCATGTAATTATGGTTTCATTCCGCAAACTCTGGACGAGGACGGTGATGAGCTTGATGTGCTAATGATTACCGAGCAGCCACTTACGACTGGTATCTGGATGAAAGCTAAGATACTGGGCGTAATGAAATTCGTAGATGGCGGCGAGGTAGATGATAAGATTATTTGTGTCCCAGCAGATGATCGCAACAATGGTGATGCTTATAATAAGCTAGAGGATTTACCAGAACAAACTTTGAAGCAAATAGAATATCATTTTAATCATTATAAGGACTTAAAGAAGCCTGGTTCGACAGAAGTGAAATCGTTTGAGGGTATAGAATCTGCCAAGAAGGTGATTGCTGCTGCGATAGAACGATACGCGAAGAACAATTAATTAATTGTTTGGTTGTCTGAAAAAATATCTCCCCATGGGGGAGATATTTTGTAGTTACGTTATGATTCCTAAGGACATTGACACTAGTCGTCGGTCTGCTCATCGGCCTCGGCCTGATTTTTGAGATCTCCTACTGTGATATCTTCGTATTCGATTGGTTTGGCTGTGAGGATTACGTATAGACCATCTAAGTCAATAGCTTCATATACATTACGGTCTAGCTCCTGAAATTGCTCGTAAGCTAGCTTGGCGATTTTGTTGTTTTCGTATTCTTGGTAGATTTTGAGGCCGTTTACATTATTATTGGAGGTCGTATAAACACGATGAATTTTAATTGGTGTATAATCTTTATCTGCTTCTGGGAAGATATCTGTGCCTGTAATAGTAATGACGTATTTATTATCATTAGGTGTAAAGAGAGATTGATCGATTCTGCCAGGAATAATATTGTTATTAAATAGTACTATTAGTACAATAATAACCAATGCCAGTACGGCAGCGATTAAACATCCTATGACGATTGGTTTATTCTTTTTTTGAGAATCAATCATTGTTCTTCCTGTAGTTCTATTTTAGCATGAGAACTATAATTCGGCAATAGGAACACGCTTTTGTTTTGTTGTGTCGCGATCTCTGATGGTTACGGTGTCATCTTCTAAAGTCTGAAAATCAATGACGATGCATTCGGGAGTACCGATTTCGTCTTGCTTGCGATAGCGCTTACCGATGTTGCCAGAATCGTCCCAAGTAACATTACCGTATTTAGTGCGAAGTTTTTGGTAGACTTCTTTAGCTTTCTCTGCGAGCTCAGGCTTGTTCTTTAGTAATGGAGAAACACAACATCTATATGGTGCGAGATTGATTGGCAATTTCAGAACGATACGTTTACTTCCATCGACTTCGTCTTCGGTGTAGGCGGATGAAAGGATGGCTAAGAATAGGCGCTCAACACCAATGGATGGCTCGATGACGTGTGGAACGAAAGATTCGTTGGTTTGTTTATCACGGTAGTCCATGGATTTACCGGATGCTTTAGCAATATTTGTTAGGTCAAAGTTAGTACGATAGGCAAGGCCCATTAATTCTTCTTCGCCATTTGGATAATTAAACATAAAATCGATAGTGCGCTTGCTGTAATGTGCACGATCTTTTGCGGGGACTTCTAGTTCGTGGATGCTTTCTTTTGGCAAATGCATTATGTTTTCAAGAAATTCGTGCTGTAGTTTACGCATTTTCTCAAAATTCTCTTCCCAGTTGGCTGGATTTACGAAGTATTCAATTTCCATTTGAGAGCATTCGCGGTCGCGTAGAATAAAATCACGAGGGCTGATCTCGTTACGGAAGGCCTTACCCTGCTGGGCGAGACCGAAGGGCAAATCTGGATAAATAGTATCTATGACATTTTTATAATTCGTGAAAATGCCCTGGGCGGTTTCCGGACGAAGATAAGCAATGTTTTGTTCGGCGATTTTTTGGTCATCGTCTGGAAGAACGGCGCCAACGTGAGTTAGAAACATCATGTTGAATTTACGGATTGGCCCCCAAGATTCTTTGCCACAGACTGGACATTTGGTATGGGTTGTGAGAAACTCTTCGGTGGTGACGGATTCGTTGACACCGTCGGCGATTTTATCGGCACGAAAACGAGATTTACATTCTTTACATTCGACTAATGGATCGGCAAATGTCGCAGTGTGACCAGATGCTTCCCATGTCTTAGGGTTCATTAAGATGGCGGCATCGATGCCATAAATGTCTTCGCGATCTTCGACGAAGAATTTCCACCACTCGTCCATGATTTTTTTCTTTAACATAATGCCGAGTGGACCGAAGTCCCAAGTGCCGGCGAATCCGCCGTATACGTCGGAGCCGGGGAAAATAAAACCGCGGCGTTTACATAAGCTTACTATATCTTCTAATTTACTCATGATGTAATTATAACTCCGAATGTTGATTTTCTCAATTGCCCCAGAAATCTTCAGGATTGGAGATTACTTCGATATTGAGGTCGGTAACCTCGCCGGTCTGGAAGTTCTTGGACTGCAGAGATTTTGTCTTAACTTCTTCAGGGCCAATGACGATGCAGTTTTTGGCGATTTTTGAAGCATAGGTCATTTTGTCGCCAAGTTTCTTATTGGTTAGAACGATGGTGGTGCTGTGATTTTTGTCGCGGAGTTTATTTGCGACATTCATGGCTTCGTCGTTTTCTGATTCGGAAAGCGGAATTACGGCATAATCTAGGAGATCCTGTATTTCGGGATTAAGTAGATTCTCTTCGTTTAAAACATAGAATAAGCGTGTTAAGCCGATGGAACCACCAACGCCAGGGAAGGATTGATCGGAGAAGTGCTTGGTGAGATTCTCATAACGCCCGCCGCCGGCGACGGAACCAATATTGGGATATTCGGGAAGGATGAACTCAAAGACGGTTCCGGTGTAGTAGTCGAGGCCGCGGATGATTTTCATGTCGGCTTCGATTTGGTCGCTCATCTCGATAGACTCTAGAAGATAGAGAACTTGATCAAGTTCTGTCACGCCTTCTTTGTAAGTTGGGTTATCAATGTCAAGATTATTTAGCTCATCAATGATTGCGGAACGATTGCCGTGCAGATTGATGAAGGAGATGATAGTTGCGACTGTTTTTTTATCGAGGCCTAGCTCTTCGAGACTGAATTTGGTTTGTTCGGGGGTAACCTTCTCGGCGTGGTCGATGATGTTCATGATTTCTTTGGCTTGGTTGCTAAGATTAAAGGATTCGAGCAAGCCGGCGATGATTTTACGGTTATTAATTCGTGCTAGCACTGGGGTACTAAGGTCAAAGGACTTGAAAGTGGCCAGAAGGGTAGCGATAATCTCAGCATCGTATCCGATTGACAATTCATTACGACCAATGATATCGATGTCGCATTGATAAAATTCACGGAAACGGCCTTTCTGGGCTCTTTCGCCGCGGAAATTAACGCCGAGTTGAGAGACTTTGAATGGAAAGGTCAATTCACTTTCATACTCGACGACATAGCGCGCCAGTGGTACGGTGTGATCGAATCTAAGTGCCTGATCGGCGGATTCTATAGATTTGTCACCGGTCTTGATGAGCTTGTAGATTTGTTTCTCGGTGTCGCCACCGGCTTTAGCTAGGAGGATTTCGGTGCGCTCTATGAATGGGGTTTCGATTTCTTGAAAACCATATAAATGGTACGTATTTGCGATGTCGGTTTTAAGTTTATTAAAAACGGCTTGAGTCTCGGGAAGGAGTTCCTGAGTGCCGGAAACTTTAGATGTATTGATAGATTTCATACTTTTAATTATAACATATGTATGCTATAATAAGCGCACTGTGGCGCTGTAGCTCAGTTGGTAGAGCAGAGGCCTGAAGAGCCTTGTGTCACTGGTTCAAGTCCAGTCGGCGCCACCACCATTTGAGTTAAAAGCCGGCATCTCGGCGTTTTTTCTTGCTCGCTCGTCTAGTAGACGCACTTCGCAAGAAGAAAACACCAATCTGCCGGCTTTTAATCTCAAATGGCTGATAATATAATAGCCGGCATTTTGGCCGATTTTTTAGTAGTGAGTTTCTGTTAAGTACCTTACGTGTTTTAGGGTGCTATTTTACGCTGATTTTGCGCGAAAAATGCGTCCGAAAACGCATTTTTACCCTATAAATCCTAAGAAAATGACGTTTTTAGCGTTTTATCGTCTAGAACGGGGTATCAGATAAATCTGTTTCCATTTTGCATTTTTTTGTAATGCTTGTGCTATAATGGTAATATGCGAGTGTGGAGAGGTAAGGTATTGTTATTGGTATCTGTTTTCTTCATGATTTTGATGGCTTGCACTGGCGCTAATGTTTGGGCTGAGGATGAGACGATTAGTATTTCGATTTCTGATGATTCGGTGGTGATGAATTTGATGCCAGGGCAGTTTGGGGAAGAATCGCAGACAATTACAGCTTGGACATCGAGCGAGGCTGGATATACGGTTGGGATGAGAACAACTGGGCCAAGTAGTGCCCTAACAAATATTGAAGATGACAGTTATATTGTTCCAACTTTTACTTTACCGACAGGCGTCGAAAGCATTCCGGTGGCTGAATTGGGTAGCGGATATGGCTATAGTATAGATGGCGGTAGCAATTATTTGCCGGTACCGGAACCGTCAATGACAAAAGCGACGACTTTGTTTAAGACTACTAGTGCCGGCGAAAATGAACATGAATTAACTTTTGGGATAAACGTACCGATGGGGGCCGTAGCGGGAACTTATACAAACACTTTTGTGATTGAGGTGGTGGTGAATTTGGAGTCCTGCGCATCGGAGAGCATTTGCTATTATGGTAACGGTGACGATGGTGATGGTGAAATGGCAGACCAGAGTCCGGTGGTATCAAATGACGATGTGATGTTGATGCCGAGTAATTTTTCTAGACCTGGATATGGATTCGTGGGGTGGAATACAGAGATGGATGGTACGGGAACGACTTATGGGCCGAGCCAAACAATTACGGTTGGAGATTTGTCTGAAGAAGGCTTACAATTATATGCCAAGTGGGTGCAATCCGCAGGAGATTTGCAGAGATGGAAAGGATGCGATGCAATGAGCGTGGGTGACGTGACGGCTTTGACGGATACGCGGGACGGTAATACTTATGCCGTAGCAAAGTACGCAGATGGAAAGTGCTGGATGATGGAGAACCTAAGGCTCGACTTGTCGGATCCTGACGTAACGGTTAGCATTCAGGACACCAATAAGCCAACCAGTGACTTTATGACTCTAGCAAATGCTCACCCGGCTTCGTCGAATACTTTCTGTTCTGGCAATAATTCCGGTTGTATAGATAGAGTGCTTTATAATACCAACAATATCAATCGCGAATTGACTCCATCTCATAATACAAACGATTCTAGTAGTTCATGGTATTCTTATGGGGCGTATTATAATTACTATACGGCAACGGCGGGAAACGGTGGATTCAGTTTGACCACGAAGGGAGCGATAGTGAACGGTGATATTTGTCCGGCGGGATGGAGATTGCCTACTGGATATACCAAAAGCAATGATTTGGGTGTCTTAGATGTAAGATATGGAGGCTCTGGTATATCTCAGAGTGAGGGGGCTGATGGCGCTCTTGCTTCGGAAAGATGGCGAGCTTATCCACTCAACTATATATATAGTGGTGAGTATAGGGATTCAAATGGATATAATAGAGGAATTTCAACTGGGATGAATTCTGCCAATAATTACGCCGCAAATTCGTCATATAATTTATGGATTAGAGCAGCAGGCGTGAATATGACTGGTAATAATACGCCAAAGCTGCGTGGTCAGACGGTGCGTTGCGTGGCCAGGGATAGCATAGACATAGTCGGAAACGTTCATTACGAAAGTAATGGTGGGGCTGGTACGATGGCTGACCAAACGAATATAAATTTTGCGACTGCCGTTGCTTCTAGCAATCAATATGTAAGGGCTAATTATAAGTTCATGGGCTGGAATACTAGTGCAAATGGGTCAGGTGTAGGCGTGTCAGAAGGGGGCACATTAGAAATTGCCGCAACTAATCTACATCTTGTGGACGGTGATACTTTAACACTTTATGCGATATGGCAACCAATTTATCGTGTAGTGTATGCTGGTAACGGGGCAGATGCTGGTTCGATGGCGAATATAACGCACGAGGATGTAATTGGTAGCTTTAATTTGGTAGCTTCTAATTATTCGAAGACTGGATATGGATTTGCGGGCTGGAGTGCAGATGCAGATGCTGGAACTAAGCTACTAAATCATGAGTCTGTGACGGTGTATGGGCCAAATCAGGTAGTATCTAATAGTATACTAGCTAGCAGTGCGGACGCCAATAATCAAATTACGCTTTATGCGGTGTGGCTGCCGGCGGATACAACTGACACGATGCAAACATTTGGTAGCACTCGTTGTGCTTCGCTCGGCACGGGCGAATATTTGGCGCTTAGAGACGAGCGCGACAGTAATGTATATGCGGTGACGAAGTTAATCGATGGACATTGCTGGATGACGGAGAATTTGAGGCTGGATCCTTCGGCGGTGGCGTTTAGTGCTACTAATACAAATGATCCGACTGCGAATTTTATCGCTGAGGCAGCTCTGTCGCAGGATTCTACTACGCTTTGTAATGATGATACGAGTGCGTGTATTGACCAGGTGTTGTTTAACGCAAATGATATTAATAGGGGGCTCACGGCTTCGCCTAGTACCAATGATAGCAGTAGTTCTTGGTATAGTTATGGCGTGATGTATGGTTGGTACACGGCTACGGCGGGAAATGGTGATTACGCAATGGCAAGCGGAAATGTAACCGGGGATATCTGCCCGACAGGATGGCGTTTACCGACTGGTGGTGGAAGTGGGGAATATATGAATTTGACAAATGCAGTGGGTGGGGGAAATAATATGGAAAAGAACAATAATCTGCTGGCGTTCCCAAATAACTTTATCTATTCTGGTGATTACAATTATAATATCAGTGGTGGGCGAGGTACATATGGCAGGTACTGGAGCGCAACGCCAAATGGTAAGGCGAAAGCGTACCGGCTTGGAGTGGCGCAATCTAATTGGGTGACGCCGGACGGGTCGTGGAGCAAGTGGGATGCGTTTGCGGTGAGGTGTATTGTAAAGTAGGGTTTCAATTCTTTAATTATCTTTCTAACTATCATCTTGATTATTCAAGGAATGGTAAGACTTGCTTTAAGTTCCGTATTGCCAATCGCAAAAGTAATGGCGATACTGCCCAATAAAGGAACGTGTTAAGAAGAAGACTAGCATAATTGATTTTATACTATATGACAAGCCAGAGCATACTAAAAGTCAAATGAACTATACTACGAACACGCTACTAGTGAGTGGTTTATGAATTTAAATCTTGAAGTTGATGGCGAGCAGTCAAATACCCATCTGAATGATTTTAACTATGAATGGAGTACCTTATGGCTTGGTGTTTTCGCCGATTTCTAAACAATTTAGTCGTTTTTTCTAATTAACACATGATAATGGAATGAACTGGTAGTTCGTTCTTTTGTAATATATTCTTCGACTTGAAAAACCTTCACGATTTCAAATTCTTTAAATAAATCTACAATTAAATCGTAGTCGACGTAAAAATGCGGTATGCCATTTTCTGGCCCATCTTCAACCTTGATTTTCGTGTTCTCATCCACTACTGGCCAATTTTGTTGAAAGCCATAAGTCTGCTTTGAGCCCAAAGTCAAATAACACTCTCCGTCTTTTCTCAAAACTCGTTTTAGCTCTGAAACAATTTGTCTCATTCCAGCCGTATCAGTATGGGATATTACGTTCCGACAATAAATACAGTCAAAATTATTGTCGTCGTATGGCAAGCTCAGCATATCGCCAACTCGCAAATCGACTTTTACTCCTGCTTGCTCAGCGTATTCTCCTGTTCTCTTGATCGACGTTTCGCTTAAATCGAATCCAGAAGTATTAAAACCCGCCTTGGCAAATTGAATAGTATGTCTTCCTAAACCACAACCGAGGTCGAGAAAATCTGTCTTATTTTGAGATAACCATCGATTGATAAGATAGTAAGATTCTGTCGCAGGCTCTTGCCAGTATTTCTCATGGTCGCCTTTTACTATATTCCAGTTCCATGCTTTAGAATCTACCATTTATTTTCCTTTCTACTATTATATCATGAGATGCAAGACGATATTTTGCACAGATTATGCACGAAAAATGTGCCCGAAAGCACATTTTTACCCCTATAATTCTGTCTGTTAATATCATAAATAATTCAGTTTAACTTTTTTTCGAAAAAGAAGAGACCCCCGGCTCTACCCACACTGGTTGTGTGGAAGTCGGGGGCTTGTGGGTGATGTGCCCTCTCGTGTTAATGATTTTTCTCGTACTCTTCGATTTCGCGATCGCCGAAGATGTTTACGCAGTAAATCATTATGGGATGGTTAGCATTAGTAGTACCGTTTACATACGACGAAACATAACCTCCAACAACCGCACGGACAACCGTTCGGCGGCCTTTGATCTTCTTGCTGTACCACTTAACTGGATAGCCAGACCCTTTCATTCTTTTCTCCCAATAACCCATCAGGGCAGGAAGCTTGCGATGAGGCCTTTGGGTCTGATGAAACCCTTCGCTTTCCAGTTGCTTTATGCAGTTTTCGAAACCAGCATAAACTTTTTCCCAACTATCCATTTTTTTGTTCGAGATTGTAGGCGGACCAAAATGATATATCTTACCTACATATTCACCCATCTGTACTACCTCCTTCTGGCGGGTTTACCGCCTGTTTTTTTTGAGTGGCTTTCGCGACTCATTTTGATTACCATATAGATAAGCAAAATGAGTCACAAAATTTCCTCAAAGGAGAGTTTAATACATCTTCTTAAGGTTCTAGATGTTTCAGCAAACTTATACTGTTATTATATCATATATGGTTATTTTTGTCAATATCTTCTATGCTTTACTTATAATCTGTTACGTAGACGAGAATAATTATTGCATGTCTAAAAATATTTTTGGCATTTATGAATTAATGTTTTGGCATTAAATTGAATGGTTTTTCAGTGCTTAAGTCGCTTACTATCACCAAATTGCTATCAGGATACTTTCTGATTATTTCTTCAAGTTGCTTATATGATTCTGGGTAGTCGAATTCGGTTTTCCTAAATGGTGCGAATGCCATTACGTGTACAGTAATAATTGTAGAATAATTATGCTCGTTAATTTGCGAAATTCTCAGAATATGTTATAACTATCGGAGTTTTCTAGTACATTTGCAAGAAGGAAAACATTATGGACATGGTTCAAGAAATTCTAATTATGTTGTTTACTAGATTGACGTAATAATACTAAATATTCGAATTATATGGTATAATACTAACATCATTTGCACAAAGCATTGACGAGCGGGCGGTTAGCTCAGTTGGCTAGAGCGCGTCTTTGACGTAGACGAGGTCACAGGTTCGACTCCTGTATCGCCCACCACTTTATGTGATGGTTTAACAATTTGGGTCGGTAGCTCAGCAGGTTAGAGCACGGGCCTTTTAAGCCCGGTGTCGAGGGTTCGAGTCCCTCCCGACTCACCAGATGTATGTAACGCCTCCAGAGGGCGTTATTTTGTTGGGGACTCGAATCTAAAGATGCGAGTCCCTCCCGACTCACCAGATGTATGTAACGCCTCCAGAGGGCGTTATTTTGTTGGGGACTCGAATCTAAAGATGCGAGCCCCTCCCGACTCACCAAATTCATGTTAAAATCGCCCATCTGGGCATTTTTTGTGATAAAAAATATCCCCGCATTTAGCCGGGGATATTAATGAAAATGTGATTATTTCTTCTTGGTGTTTTCAGCAATGTCGCGAGTATTGCGCCAAATCATGATGAACATCATGGTCATTTCGTAGAAGATACGAATAGCGACTGGCCCAAGTACTAAGCATAGTAAGAATGAGAGAAGTGCCATACCGCCTAGGACATTGATGGTACCAAGGATTGAGAACGAGATTAGGATTACGAAAATAGTCGCAATGTAATAGACAACTTTCAAGATTGGCTCAATCCACATAATCTTGAAGGCTAGGAAGTCCTTAAGCCACTTGGCGAATTTGCCCTTTGGCTCGGTCTTAGATTTGACAAATAAGAAATAAACTAGAATACCACCAATGATAGCAAGAATTAAGGCAATGATACCCCAAATTCCGATACCTGCAGCAGTGTTATACATACCAGATGTATAATCGGTCCCGCCGTACAGGCTGCTTTGCGTTAATGATTCGTAGTCATAGTAGTCCATTTTAACTCCTTTAGTTATTATTAGTTTAATTTTAGCATAAAAAAATTATAAATGTAAAGTATTTGGTGACATTTTATTGTGGAAAAGTGATTATGTTTGATAAGTACACTATATTATATATAATATATAGTATGAATAGAATACCCTTAGCGGAGAGAATGCGCCCGAAGAAGCTTTCTGAAGTAGTTGGACAGGAAGAGATTATTGGTAGTGGCAAGATTTTGACGGAGATCGCTAAGAAGGGGGAACCGGTGAATCTGATTTTTTGGGGCCCGCCGGGGACTGGTAAGACGACACTGGCACGAATTCTGGCGCACGAGTTTAAAGCGGATTTTGTTGAAATCTCGGCTGTGACGGCGGGGAAGAAGGATGTCGAAGAGGTGGTAGAGCGAGCGAAACTAAACTGGAATTTGAAGACACGTACGGTTCTCTTCGTGGATGAAATCCATCGTTTCAATAAGGCTCAGCAGGATGCCTTCTTGCCGCACGTGGAATCAGGGTTGATTATATTGATTGGTGCGACGACCGAAAATCCTTCGTTTGAAGTGATTTCGCCGCTCTTATCGAGGTCGCGTGTGGTGGTGCTGCAGCCGCTATCTAAGAAAGCGATTTTGAAGGTATTGAAGCGTGCCTGTGAAGCTGAGGGGGTGGTGATTGAGTCGGATGCAACACGAGAAAAGCCAGCTAAGAGTAAGAAAGCAGGTGCCAAGAAGCGAAAAGCTCAAAATGAAGGGCCTATTATTACTAAGAAGGCTCTGGACTTGATTGCCGAGCTATCGGGCGGTGATGCTAGGGGCGCTTTAGGGGATTTGGAACTCGCCCTTTCGCTGTCCAGCGAAGTAGATGAGGAGACTGTGTTGGAAGCGGCCGGGAAGAAAATGCCTGGTTATGATAAGAAGGGCGACAAGCATTATGATACGATTTCGGCGTTTATAAAATCAATGCGGGGTTCGGATACAGATGCGGCGCTTTATTATCTTGCGCGAATGGTGCAGGCGGGGGAAGACCCAAAATTCATCGCGAGGCGGATGGTGATTTTTGCATCGGAAGATATTGGGCTTGCGGGGAATGGGGCTTTGTCGCTCGCGACGGCATGTTTCCAAGCGGTGGAAAGGGTTGGAATGCCGGAATCGGGATTAATCTTGGCGCATACTTGTATTGCGCTGGCTAAATCCAAGAAGAACCGAGATTCAGCAGATGCGTGGTACAAAGCGCAGGATTTGGCAAAAAAGACAATGGGGGAACCAGTGCCAATTTGGCTTAGAAATGCACCGACGAGATTAATGAAAGATCTAGGATTTGGTAAGGGTCAGAAATGGGAATCTGGATTCCATCTGGATAAAAACTATTTACCGGATAGTATCAAGAACGAGAAAATCTTTCGTAGCACGATGAAATAATAGGTTTCTTGAGGATGTAAGATTTTTGGATAGTATGATGGGGTGATTAGTCACTATCTAGCCCGGCTTGGAAGAACATGAGGACGTCTTGCCAATCGCCGGCGAGGTCGAAACCAGAGCTTACGAACTTATTGAATTTGAAGTAGGGCATACCGCTGACTAATTTGACGGATTTAGCGGCGTTTTGTTTGATTTCGTCGAGTGGGTCTTGATTCTCAATACAGGATTCGAATTCTTCGCCGAGGCCGATTTTTTTACCGATGGCGGTCCAGTATTCTTGTCCGTAGCTACTCATTTTACTAAAGCCGGATTTGCCGGTGGATTTGAAAAAGTCATTCCAGACGGTGGTAATTGCGAGGTTGTAATAATCCCAGAATTTGCCTTCGTTCTTGGCGCAGTAGGTGGCAATTGCGGAGTACCGAGAATGATCGGGGTGGGTCTCGCCGTATTCGTAGAGGAAATCGGAGAGCCGGATTTCGACAAGGATGTCGTTACTCTCAATGTATTCCTTGAACTCTTCCTCGTGTTCAACAATGGCGTTCTCGAAAGCGACACAGTATGGACAGACTAAATCGGAGTAAATAATGAAATAGTTCTCGGCCTCGGGATTGCCAATGGACATCTCGGTGTCCCAGACTTTATCGCTGTTGCTGGGTTTGACATTCATGCTGGCGGCGATGGCGGCAATGATGAGTGCGATGACGGCAACGATTCCGATGATTCTAAATATTTTTTTCATTTTTCTCCTTTGGATTACTGGCTTTACTGGCTTTTTTGGCTAGATATCTTTCATTTATTATTGTAACATATGTTTCGACACCGAGGCGCTTAAGTGAGAGGATTGCAATTACGATAGCGAGGATTGTCACGATGGCGGAAATGGTTCCAGCCATGGCGAGTCCGCCTGTGGAAAAGATGGCGCCAAGAAGCGGCGTGAGAAGCGTGGTGCCGCAGGTGGGGCAGCCGGCGCCGAGGGCAATTAATCCGGTAATAATGCCGGCGTTGCCGAGATTGGCGGAATTCTGCTCGCGCTTTTTATTCCAGAGTAGAACGATGAGGCCGATCAGGATTCCTTGTAAAATACAAATGCTAAAAACTGGTAGCCAATCTAGGAAAGGTTGATTAATACCAAATATACCAATGAAACTGTCGAAAATAATCTGAAAACCATGTGGAAAACCTAAAGCAAAGATTAGATTAAACTTGGATGTACCACCGGACAGCAGATTCATCAGAAGGCCGAAAAATAAGAAAGATGGAATGAAGCCATACCAGAAGCGCTTTTCTTTGGTGGCGAGAAGAATGCCTCTGCCAGCAATCGCAAAATCGTCTAACCATTTCTTCCAATTCATAATAATATTGTATCATATTTGTCAACAATATTTTGTTCGGTTTTTTGGAGTTTACCTCTGTTGTGACTGAAACTAGTTATGACATATTTTTGTTCAAAAAACAATGTTGACATTGAATATGGCTATGCTAAAATAAAATCAGTTTGGACTCGTGTTGAGATGAGCCCAAGCCGGTATGGGGAGATACCATAAAGGGTGGAGAGTGTAGTGTTGTTTTGGTTAAATGTGTGTCCGCCTAGAATTTTTATGAAAGCCTTTTACAAGAAGGCTTTTTTAATCATTAGGATTTTTCTTCATGATATGATATAATGGTATTTGTATGAAACTGCCGAGGAAGATTGAACGGATTCTTGGTTTTGTGATTACTACTTCATTAGTGGTGGTTTTTGTTGTTCTGATTGGAATCTTCTCTCGGAGGACTTTTGCACAGGGGGATGGTGATGATAGTTTTGTTAGCGACGAGGCTAGATATGTGACTTTTTATGATAGTGGGGAGAAGCTTACGGTGAAAACTAAGGCGCCTACTGTGGGTGAAGCTCTGAGTCGGGTCGGCATACTGGTTAATGATGGTGATATTGTCGAACCGGAGCTTACTGCGGAGATTAATGCTGATAATTTTTACATTAATATTTACAGGGCTCATCCTGTGGTGGTGAAAGATGGGCTGAATGATAAATATTTGATGTCGGCGAGTTATGATGCGAAGACGATTGCTCGTCAGGCTGGATTTACGGTCTATGATGGGGATGAGGTGGTATTGGTGCCGAATGCGAGCTTCTTGGAGCTAGGAGTAGCGAGTGTTTATGAGCTAAAGCGCAACGGCGGAAGGACGATTACCGTGGAGGAGGAAATCCCGTTCGGTGAGGAGACGGTGAAGAGTTATACTTTAGAGCCTGGCAGGCAGGAAGTGCAGCAGCTGGGCGAGCTAGGTCTAAAGAAGATTAACTATAATGTATTATATCTTGATGGTGAGGAGGTATCGCGAGAGTTTATAAGTGAAGAAATCGTGAAAGAGCCGGTGTCTAGAGTGGTAGCGGTGGGAGCTAGTAGGATTGAGATGAACCCGCTGACGGCATCTAGGGGAGTGAATCGGTATACCGTCACTGTGAACGGGGTGACACTGGAGCGGAAGGAAACTTATTATGATTTGCCGATGTCCGGGGTGATGTCTTTAGTATCTGGTACTTGTGGGGTGCCGGCGTATTATTCGGTGAGAGAGGACGGAGTGAAGGTCGATGCGAATGGATATGTGCTAGTGGCAGCGCACCTTGGTAGGTATCCGCGCTGTTCGATCGTGGAGACATCGCTCGGACCAGGTAAAGTGTATGACACGGGGACTTTCGCGGAGACTAATCCGGAGCAGTTCGATATAGCGACCGACTGGACGATTCGGGACGGACGGTAGAGATGTCGATGAAGAATAAGAAGGAACTAGGACAAAACTGGTTAAAAAACCGGGCGATTCTGAACGAGATTGCGGGGCTAGCTGCGGAGGGAGATACGGAAGTGGGGCTATGTGTGGAAATTGGTCCGGGACTAGGATATTTGACTTCGTCACTGCTAAGGAAATTTGAAAAGGTGACTGCGGTGGAATATGACTCAGATTTGGCGCGGAAGCTGCCAGGGTCGTTTCCTGGGACTAACTTAACGGTTGTAAATGAGGATATTCTAAAATATGATTTTAGCACGGTAGATGAGCCATACGTGATAGCGGGAAATATACCATATTATATTACTAGTCCGATTATTCGGAAGGTTCTGACTCTAACGAACAAGCCGAGGCGAGTGGTGCTACTGGTGCAGAAAGAGGTGGCAGAGCGGATTGTGAACGATAAAGAGACGGTGCTTTCGTTATTTGTGAAGAATTATGCGAAGGTGACAGCTGGCATGGTGGTGCCGAAGGAGGAATTCGTGCCAGTGCCGAAGGTAGATTCGCAGGTGATAGTAATGGAGCCATATGAGCGGCCGCTGGTGGACGAAAAGGTGTTTGATCTAATAAAGATGGGATTCAAATCCCCGAGGAAAAAATTAGTTCATAATCTGGCGGGACTGAGATCAAGAGAGGAATTGGAGCGAATTATGGAGGAGTGCGGGATTTCGGGAGATGCTAGGCCGGGGGATGTGGGGATCAGTGAATGGGGGAAGCTGGCTGAAAAACTAGTTTAGCTGGGATAGAATTGGCTTGACTCTATAATGATTATGCTATAAAATGAAAACATGAAATCTAGATTTGTGAGCTTCTTGTTGCCTGGCAGCATGGTAGGTGCAACTATTCTTGTAGGTGGGATATTGACTTTACCTAAGGCTATGGCAGATGACTCTAGTGTATCTACGGCTACCATCACAGTTCCTATGGCCTGCTCTATGTCTAGTACAACTGATACTGCTCATACAGCAGAAGTCCCTAATGGTATAGATTCCCGTGGACAAGATTATTATCCTGATGGTATTGGACAAACTACACTTAAAGTCTAT
>JAZRDA010000022.1:0-23230 GCA_045660085.1 Candidatus Nanosyncoccus sp. | reverse complement strand
TGGCAACAATAATCCAGTCTATCTCCAAGACTTTGATACTACCGCGTGTAGTAACCTTACTAGTACTACCTTTGATTCTATTACTGGTACAATTACAGTTAATAAGAATAGCGTAATTGCTTTAACTGATAAACGTGATGGGAACGTCTACACCGTAGCTCGTCTAGCTGACGGTAATTGCTGGATGACAGAAAACCTAAGACTAGAAGCGGAGAATACAGTGGGAAACAATCAATATGATTCGTCGGTCACAAACCAGAGCCTCTCTCAAAACTACGGTGGAGTCTTTACGGGTCTAGATACTTCAGAAAATGCCAACTTCGCTAATACTACCACTGCCACCCCCAACAACTTATACAATAGCACCAATATCACAGGAAGCAATACGGGTTACAGATTTCCTCGTTACAATAACAATAACACTAAAACCAGCCTCACTGCTAGTTACAATGGTACGGGTAGCAGTACCTACTACAGCTGGTACAGTTACGGCAACTACTACACCTGGGCAGCTGCTATGGCTAATACTACCTACTATAGCTCAGCTACCGGTACTTCTGGTTCTGAATCCGCTGGTACTTCCATCTGCCCCACCAACTGGACTTTGCCAACCAGCGGTACTACTACTAAAGATTTCGGTACTCTTTCTAGAAGTTATGATGGAAGTGGTGAAAACCAATCAGGCACCAGTACCGGTGACATCATGAGTAACCGTTTTAGAAGCTTTCCGAACAATTTCCTTTACTCCGGCTACTTCAATGGCTCGTCCGCGAGCAGTCGTGGCTCGTACGGCTACTATTGGAGTAGGTCGGCGTACAGCTACAACAACTCTTACAGCCTGCTCCTGAGCTCTACGTACTTGTACCCGTCCTACAGCTATAGTAAGTTCTACGGATTTAGTGTCCGTTGCTTGATAGGTAGTTAGTGCAATTATCGTATTCCACAGTCCACAAAGAAGATTTTTTGAGATGCTTTCAGCTCATTTCTTAGATTACGTGCAAAGGAAGGAAGCCGAAAGATGATAAAGGACTGCTCAAGCAATACAATGTATTTATCCACTGTTTTACTGTCTAGCCCGACCAGCTGTCCAATTTCGCTCATACTTACTTGGCTCCCGACCTGCATCGCGAGAGCCTGCAAAATCTTACGCAGCTTGTCGGTCTTAATAATTTCACCCAAGTTCAAGATATCCTTAAACAAAGACTTTTTTGGAATCAAATCCAAAATTATCCAGACTTTTTCGGAATCTCACGCTCACCATATATATACATATATATATCACTATATATAATATAGTAAGCAATACCCTGAACTATTTACACATCTTATACGCATCGCGTATAATCATCACTTCTTCGTTGGTCGGCTCTACATACACCGGCACGGTCGAATCCTCCGCCGTAATAATCCCACTCGTAATTTCCTTGAAACTTGCAATCGCATTATTTACTTCGCGGTTAATTTTAATTCCAAGTGGCGCCAGCCCTTTAATAATCGTCTCGCGGGTTTCTGCACCGTTCTCTAGCACCCCAGCCGTAAACACAATCGCATCCACATTGCCGCCTAGCTCCAAGTAGTACTCAGCAATGTATCGGTCAATTCGGTCCACGTACATATCGAGTGCTAGGCGGGCATTCTTATCGCCCTCTGAGATCGCTTTTTCTACATCACGGTTATCATTAAATCCGCAAACCCCGAGTAGACCAGACTTCTTATTTAGTGCGTTATCAATCTCGTCATAGGTCATACCAGCCTCATCAATCATGTATTTAATGATTGATGGGTCGATCGAGCCAGACCTCGTTCCCATCATCAGCCCATCGAGCGGTGTCAGGCCCATGGTGGTATCATAACTCTTACCATCCTTCACGGCCGTAATGCTAGCTCCCGAGCCCACATGGCACACAATCAGATTCACCTTCTCCTTGCCAAGCTTCTTCTGCATTACTTCGGTGATATATTTATGACTTGTTCCGTGGAAGCCGTATTTTCTTACGCCATATTTCTCATACCATTCCATTGGGATTGGATACATATACTGCACCTTCGGAATCGTCTGGTGAAATGCCGTGTCAAACACTGCCACCTGCACAGCATCCGGCAAAGCCTTCTGCATTGCCTTAATCCCCGCAATATTCCCAGGGTGATGTAGCGGCGCAAACTTCGTAAACTCCTTGATGTCCTTCATCACCTGCTCATCAATCACCACCGATTTAGCATACTTCTCACCACCATGTACCACGCGGTGTCCCACACCACGAATCTCATCTAGGGCCTTGACTGCGCCATAGTTCACTAGCTCCTCTAGCATAACCTTCACTGCCGCAGAGTGATCCTTAATCAACTTCTTGGTCTCGGTCTTCTTGCCCTCGAACTTGATAGTATAGAAACTATCCGGCGCCCCAATCTTCTCCACGTAGCCACCAATAATTGATATTTCTGTCGGCATTTCGTAAAGCTGGAATTTCAAAGATGACGAACCAGCATTAACGCATAATACTTTCATTTTTGCTCCTTCTTATTTACTATATTGTACCACGAATCAGGGAATAATTGTTGACCATTATATATAATAACGTTATAATTAAAGCAAATAACATAAGGATTATCCATGAAATGTTTTAACCACACCGATCGTGAAGCGGTTGGACAATGTAAAAACTGCGGTAAGGGTCTCTGTAAGGACTGTTTCCAACAAAACGGAGGTATCTGCAACGAATGTTTGCACGATGCCAACTCTGCCAGTTTCGAAGACAAATACAATCAATTATTAAATGATTTGATTCACTACCGCACCAAATTATACATGAAGCTCTTCGGTGGTCTGGCGCTCGGTATCATTATTGCCGTCGTTTTCTTCTTCGCTAACAGACCGAATTTCAATGATTTTTGGCCATTTCTCATCGTAATCGCTCTTGCTCCAGTCGGTTTCTTCGCTATGAATTTCAATAAAGGTGGCGACCCCAACAAAGGCTACAATGACAATGTCTACACCATAGAAACCGAATACGGCTACGTCTCATATCAAGGCAAGGGCACCATCATGACCATCGTCTCAATAGCTTGGTTCCTGTTTAGGTCCATGATCGCCTTAATGCTCGGCCCGATTTGTTTAATTTACCTAGTGATTAAAATCATTATCACGTCAAAGCATATCAAAAAGCTCACCAAGGCTTATGTCGAAATTCAAAAAGAAGAGGATGCCGAGCTTGTAGAAAAGCAAGCTGCGCTCGAAGGCCCTTCAGAAAACTATGCCGCTCCGGCTTCGACTCCAGCTCCAGAACAGCCAGCCTCCGCACCTGCACCTGCACCTGAACAACCCGCACCAGCTCCAGCCCCCACTCCTGCACAACCTGCTCCGGCACCTGCCCCAGTAACTCCACCGGCTCCTGTTCCGACTCCTGCTCCCGAGCAGCCAGCCCCCACACCTACTCCAGCACCAGAAACTCCCACCACTCCCCCAGCGCCAGCAGCTTAATTTATAGGACTTTCTTCAAAAACTCCTGGACTCTAGGAGTTTTTGGATGTGAGAAGAATTCTCCCGGAGTTCCTTCCTCAATGATTTTGCCTTTATCGAGAAACACCACTCTGGTGGCGATTTCTTTGGCAAAACTCATCTCGTGCGTCACAATCATGATGGTCATACCACGGTCTGCAAGTTCGCGAATTAGAGATAACACGTCACCAATCGATTCCGGATCCAGTGCCGAAGTCGGCTCGTCAAACAGCAATACTTCCGGCGACAACATCATCGCTCGGATGATTGCCACGCGCTGTTTCTGCCCGCCCGACAGGGAAGCAGGATAAGCCTGCGCCTTACTCGGTAGCCCGATGTGACGGAGTAGCTCCATGGCACGCTTTTCCGCCGCTGCACGCTTCATTAGTCTCAGCTTGACTGGTGCCAGGGTCAAATTCTCCATCACGGTCATATTCGAAATCAGGTTAAAATGCTGGAATACCATGCCAAGATTTCGCCGCACTCGCCGGATGTTCTTCTCGGTCACCAGCTCACCGTCAAATATGATCTCCCCCGACGTTGGCTCCTCCATCCAGTTAATGCACCTTAGGAACGTGGACTTACCCGAACCCGACGGCCCCAGTATTACCACTCGCTCGCCTTCCTTCAGTTCGAAATTAATTCCATTTAAAACCTTATTCTTTCCGAAAGATTTTCTCAAGTTCTTGACCACCAAATCCGTATTTTTGCCTTCCATTTATTTCTCCACTCTTAAGTCACTTCGTCTTAGATTCTTCTCAATCCTGCCGACAATGAAGGTAATCAGATAAATCGTCGCGAGATAGAAAAGTGCCGCCACGAACATCGGTACAATGTAGCTCGCCATGTTCTGTCCCGAGCCGATGTCCTTTGCTGCCATGTTGAGGTCGTACATCCCCACCATACTTACAATCGCTGTCTCCTTAATCACAGTGATGATTTCATTTCCGAGCGCCGGGATGATGTTTTTAATCGCCTGCGGTGCCACAATCTTCGTAAAAATCGTAAACCGTGACAATCCCAGCGCTAATCCCGCTTCCGTCTGTCCGCTATCTACTGACAGTATCCCACCACGGATTACCTCCGCTGCATATGCTGCCGAATTTAATCCGAAAGCTATAATCGCCGTAATGATACTAGGGAAGCCCTTGACCGCGAAAATCACGAAGAACATAATAAATAGTTGTAGTGCCATCGGTGTCCCCCGGATAATCCCCACATAAACACGGCAGATAAATTTCGGCACTATGAGCCACCTTGATGGCTTTGCCGTATCAATTAGCGCGATAATGGTGCCAAACAGTATCCCAATCAGTAGTGCGAAATATGAGATTTGTAAAGTCAGTAAGAACCCATGCAGCAGGGAATCAATGTACTCCGGCGTGCTAAAGAGTTCTACTATTTTTTCAAAGAAGTTATTCATCTAAAAGCCCCATATATTTTAATACTAATCTATCAATCTCAGTGATACCTTCCTCGTTTTCGGTTAGCATTTCACTGAGAACCTCATTAAAAGCTTCGAGGAGTTCCGTGCGCTCTTTATTCACGGCGATTGCATATGATTCTTCGACTGGGTAATCCTCCTCCCTCGTCGCTCCCGAGTAATAGAGCGGCAATGCCTCAAGCCCAGGGTTCTTTTCCACGATAAATTTCGCCACCAGCTCGTCCGCTATCGCATAATCTATAATATGCGCCAGAATTGCATCCGCCGCTAGCTGATGCGAATCGATTCCTTTAATCGTCGCTCCAGTCCCCGACAAGACACCATTTTCAATCTCGTCATCCACAAATAAGTACCCGGTGCTACCAATCTGTGAACCAAGTTTCGCACCGGCCAATGCTTCCCATACCACATGATCATCCCGTAGTGATGGTGGCATTTCACGATTAAAAATCACATATTGCACTGAATCATAATAGGGAATTGTGAAATTTACCTTCTCCGCCCGTGCCGGCGTAATAGTGAGCCCAGCCGCTCCCGCATCCGCGATTCGTCCCGCTTCGACATTATCAATGATCACATCAAACTCTACATTTTTTATTTGTATAGTCTTGTTTGTCCTCTCGGCCACTCGGTTCACAATATCAACATCCACCCCCACAATTTGCCGATTCTCATAAAACTCAAACGGGGCAAACGGTACGTTCGTCTCGACTATGTAGTCGTAATCAACTTCTTCTTGAATTGATTGCCACACGCTCACCCCCATTCCTACCGTAACCAGCAGGAACAATGCAATATACGCAATACTTTTAACCTTATGCATAATCTAATTATACACTATTCTCGATTTCGTGCTACAATATTCGCATGAAAATTGATTTTATACCGGTCAAAACTCGCATCGTCCACCCACCGCAAGATGAAATCTGGGACCTCATTGATTCCTTGCAGGCCACAGACGGCGACGTGATTTTTGTTACTTCTAAAATCCTTGCTATTCATCAGGGAAGGACGGCCAAGGTCGGCAGTACCACCAAGAAAGAATTAATTAAATCCGAGACCACCCGCTACTTACATTATACCAATGAGGAGGATGGCTACAATGTTAATTTGACCATTAGCCACGGTATGTTAATTCCAGCTGCCGGTATTGATGAAAGTAACGCCGACGGTTATTATGTTCTGTGGCCAGAGCAGATAGACGAACTCTGCCAAACAATACGTGCCCGAATTATGCAGAGACTACACCTCTCTCGTCTCGGTGTGGTCGCAACAGATTCTCATTCAACTCCATTGCGCCGAGGCGTTACAGGCATTTCAATCGGCCTTGCTGGTATCGAACCCATTAAGGATATCCGTGGTGAACCAGATTTATTTGGTCGCAAAATGAGGATTACCAAGATTGATATGGTCGATCCTCTAGCTGCCATGGCAGTCAATATTATGGGTGAATCTAATGAGTGTACACCGATTGTGATTGTACGCGGCTGTCATCACCTCACCTTTGATGATAATGCATCTATGAAGGGTTTCAAAATTCCTCCCGAGATTGATTTATATCGCCCGCTTCTCGATGCTATTCCTCCTGTGAAATGACTATAATTAACAAAAATGGTGACCCTTGCTTTACGTCCAACTTAGCCTCTTCTTCTTAAACAGAAATAACCAGCCCTGATATTACGCTAGAATAATACTGGAGTATTAGAGCCTTAATGACAGTGGTTCTTTGGTGCCCTCCGAAATCTATGTTGAGTTTGTTTGTTAGTAAGCATAGGTGGGAGCCCCCTTGGTCTGGTTTGATTCTAGCGTAAACCCTGTGAGGGTTGGAGCGTCACCTTTAGAGGGCTTGGGTAGTGTTACTCGCATAGTTGCGACAACCTCAAGAATATACCACAGAGGGCTTCTCTTATGTGGCGTAGACATAAATCAGGTGTGTTTATTGTATTATTCTATATTCGCTTTGGTGTCTTGCGGTGGCTCTCAAAGTATCTACCTCTGTAAAATCAAGGTTGCTCTCTTGTTGTCATATAATCCCGTTTCTATGTTTTGGTTGCTCTGCGCTTATTGTTTTGTGTAGAATAAAAGCCTTGACATGTTATAATAGAAACATAAGTATTTTAGCAAAGGAGATTTATGGAACAAAACACACCTGCCGCAATGCCCGTAATCGATAGCGGCAAACAGAGTAACGGAAAAGGATTGAAGATTGCCACCGCAATTGCCTCTGTTGTAGCGGTCTGTGGTATTGGGTTCGGTGTATATGGTATGATTCAAAGCTCGCAGAAAGATAGCCAAATTTCTGATTTAAAGGTTCAAATTAAAGAGGATGATGGCACAATTACCACCATTGAAACTCCTGAAATTGAAACCAATACTAGTGGTGGGACGACGGTGACCATAACGGACACCGTTGTTGATGGATATAAAGATTTCGCGGACAACCTTGCTAAAAATTATGCGGCAACTGTCTTTGGCTACTATTATCATTGGACTGGCTCGGACAATGTCAAAAGGACAGTAGCAGCACGCGTTGAAAACTCTCATCTTACTATAACTGATATAGATGGGGGTTCGGTTGTCATTGCTGAGGCTGACGGTATTATTAGTGCGTATTTTGTTGAAATAGGAAACGGAGGTGTGCCTTACATATATCTAGTAAAGAAAGATGGAAGTGTAGCTCGTATAGATATCTCTGAAAACGGTTCTAGAACAATCGAAAACCTGGATGGATACGAAAAGATTGTTTCAATTTTTGGTGGTGGAGATTTATATGCTCACCTGATAGATATCAACGGGAATGTATATAAAAATTCCTAGTTAAATCGGAGATTTCAGGAAAAGCACCTCAGGTTTATCCCATAGGTGCTTTTTGTTCTTGATGTAAGCGTTTTGTAATTAGCTAATTTTGGTGTATAATGGTAGTAAGGAACTTTTAAATATAAAAACTGTAATTGTAGCACAGGAATAGTAAAAATAGGGACAACCAGCGCTGGGAGGCAAAGATATAGGTGCAAGAAATGCAATAGAACATGGGTTTCAAAACCGCATACACAGGTTTTGGCAAAGAGTATCTGGAACGATTTAGTTTTTCGTAATATGAATTATAACGAACTTGCAGATAAATATAAGATGAGTGAACGAAATATACGACGAAAACTAGATCTTTACACGGCGCCAAATGTTATTCCAACACCAGCGGATGTAATTGCTATGGATGTAACTTATTTTGGGCGTTCCTGGGGCATCCTGACGGTTATAAACATACATAACGGAAAGACGTTGTATTGTGAGCCAACAAGTGGCTATGAAACAGTATGGGATTATGAAAGAGCTATTAAGCATTTACGTAAACATGGAGTATACCCAAAAGTAGCGGTTATAGATGGTAAAAAAGGAGTAATAAATATGTTGGAAGAGTATGGCATAAAGGTACAGCTTTGCCAATTCCATCAATTAAAAATAATCACACAATGCTTGACCAGAAAGCCAGTATTATTACCCAATATTGAATTGAGAAATATAGCTCCAACACTTGCTCATATAGATAAGAAGAGTTTTGTATCTATGGTGTATGGATGGAAATTACGAAATGAAACCTGGTTACAAGAAAGAAGCCGTACCGAGGATGATAAATGGGGGTATACTCACAGGCTAACAAGGCGGGCTATTAATAGTTTGATTATGAATCTTCCTTATCTTTTTACATATCAAGAGAGTCTAGAACTAAACATACCAAATACCAACAACCAAATAGAAGGTTTGCACAGTGAACTAAAACGACGCCTAAATAACCATCGCGGGCTTAAAAAGAACCAAAAAATTCAGTTCGCACGAATTTTCTTCTCTGGGAGAACAGAGGTATAAATACACACAAAATGTCTATTAACCCGAATCTGTTTTATTTAATTTATCTCTCAAGACTTCTTGAACTCATTATACTTTTCTACTATCATTTTCCCGATATCTTTCAGATCTTTACATTCCGGGAAGGATTCCAGTAGGGCATTAATCAATTTCTGTTGTGCTGGACCATAAGTACGATACGGTTTTTTTCTGAAACTCTCGTATTCTTTTGAAGCCTGCGCATCATCAAGGCCTTTCAAGAAGGGAAGCTCAGCTTTCTTGCCGTCCCTTATGAGGTCGTAGTTTTTATCCGTTTCAGCATAGGCACTAAAGAATGTCATTGGGTCAATAGTTTTTTGCCCTCTAGATGACAGAAACTCTAAAACCTTTCTTTCTTTTCTGTATGTGTTCCCACCGAAAGGCCATACTCCTTCCATGATTTTGCTATATTCGGACTTATCGTGATGTTCCAATCTGGCCGCCCTTGTTATAATAGCCCCAATGATTTCCGTCAAGGCTTCATTTATAATCTCATTTGCCTGGTCTGATCCGAAATCTATGATATCTCCTGCTGCAGCATGCGTGAGCTCATGATTCAATGCTCTTAAACCATCATAAGATAGTATAACACAATAGCCCTGCCTAGAATCGCGCTCTAGCCAATGATCGAGTCTGAGTTTTATTGGTTTGTCTTTACTAAAGGGGTTATTGAAGCAGTTTCCTTCAAATATAATAGAGCCATTCTTATAAGAACTAATAGCATCCAGGACACCAGTTTCAACACTAATGCCGTCAGTGGAGCCGTTGTTTAAAAGTTCTGCCCTTTTTTCGAACTCCTTGGGTAAAAAATTGTTATCACAGGCTGTCTTTAATAGAGTCTTGTAATCACGAATATATATATTCATCTTGCGCGCTATCTCTTTATTAATATTCGCTACGCGGTAATGGTACCAGGAAATGAAATTTTTTACAGTGCCATCGGGCACAGTATAATTGCCAGCCTCGTCCTTTTCCGTGAACTTTCCAACCAAATCATAATACTTGTTTGGTTCTCCTCTGTCAAAAGAGAGCCTAAACGACCCTCTCAAATCTGTTTTTTGGGGGTTAATTACATTTGTAATAAAGTTATCATGTTCTCCAATTAAAAAAGAAAAGATGTTGTTCTGTGCTATTTTTAGAAAATTTGGAGCCTCAGCTAATGGCTCACGCACTTCTTTTTCTACATCATAATCGCCCGAAACATACTTATTTATATCATCATCTAGAACCTTTGCGAGATTATTCAGCGCTTTCTCGGAATAACCATTATCTTTATGCCTTTTCAGACTTTTTTCGGAAGATGGGATAGATGTCGCCAAGGACAGGGCGGTTTTTCCTAATAGGCTGGAGTGTTTAGGTGTTATATCCTCTACCGAATTAGCAAACTCAGTTAAAACGAAATTCTTTGGCCTATTAGTTTCCGCCATTATCCTCCTTTTCTAAATTATAAACGTAGTACAACTTGGTGACCCGGGCGCGAGTCGAACGCGCAACCTTCTCCTTAGGACGGAGCTGCTCTATCCATTGAGCTACCAGGCCACATTTGTGCTATAATTATACCATGAACCTGTTCAAGAAGAAAGATGCAGCAAAGACCGAACAAGAAAAGGTCGCCGAGCGGCGCGAAGAAATTCTCGCGAAAGGCCGCAAGTTTAAGTATCCTTTGCAATGGACCAGGCACCGTGTTGTCATTAACACTATTTTAATTGCTATTATAGTTTCCGCTCTTATTGTTATGGGCGGCTGGCTAGCGCTCTATCAGTTAGGCATGACGGATGATTTACTCTTTAAAGTTACTGAGATTATCCCAGTTCCAGTCGCTAGGGTTGACAATGAGGATGTTCGCTTTTCCGATTATTTAATGTTCTATCGCAGTAGCATGACATCCATTGAGCGTCAGTCTGGCAGCCAATTTGATAGCGATTCCGCTAGGCAGCTATCGATTGAGTATAAGCGCTCAGCGCTTACCGAGTCTGAGACCTACGCCTTCGCTCTGAAGTTAGCCAGGGAATTAGGCATCACTGTCACTGACGAAGAAATCGACACCGAGTTTAATCGTCATCTTAAGACCGGCGGCATTGATCGCTCCGAGGAGGGTTTTCTGAAAATCATCTCTGGTAATTTTGGCCTCAATAAAGACGAGTATAACCGCATGCTCTATTTGACACTCATTAAAGCCAAAGTTGAAATCGCAATTGACGAAACCGCCAGTAGTATCGCCGCCAAGGTCGAGCAGAAGCTTTCGGAGAACGGTAACGATTATCACGCCGTAGCTAATGAGCTGGGCGATTCGATTATTTTTGAGGAGACCGGTGGTCTGGTCGACAATAAGAACATCGATGGCGGTCGTGCCACCGAAGCCATGAAGCTGGAGCCAGGCCAGAGCAGTGGCAAGTTTATCTCCATGAATGGCGACGGCTACTATTTTGTCAAGCTGATCAAGAAAACTGATGCCGAAGTGAATTTTGTCTCCATCAAAGTCCCATTTACCGAGTTCAGTAGGCGCTTCAAGCTCTTAGAGGACGAGGGCAAGATTTCCGAATTCATCACCATCAAGGATCCCAATCTTGTCGAATCCGCTATCGACGAACCAGCAGAGTAACAATCTCAGTCGCTCACGACCCAATTATCTATTATTTCTTACTGTCCTTTTTGATGTACTTAAAATATTCATAGCTATTATGCTTGCTCATCTTTTGCATGCTGTCATATGCCTTCTCGGCCAGCATGGCACGATTCTCGTCTTCGGATTTCTTTGGGTCAGGGAAGAACGGCCCATCAATATAAATATCCATTCTCGGCAAGTCGCCGCGCTTCTTGTCCTTACGTTTATGGTAAGTTGTAGTCATCGTAAAAATCGGAAGATTGTTGCGTACAGCATATTTAAACGAGCGGTCGCCGGCAGGGAACTTACGGATATTTGTAGCAAAAGGCCAAACATGTGCTTCCGGATAAATCACTAAACAATTCTTCTGAGCTAATCTCTTATCCACGGCCTCATTAAAGGCGGCTTTTTCTTCCTTACTCTTGCCGAGTGGTAATCCGCCAATGAGCGGCAAGTATTTGCCGATACCCGGCACTAATAGATTTACTGGGCTGATTATTGTAAATATCCGCCTATTTGCCGCGAGGGCCGGCCCAAACACATCATGAAATGGGTTTGTATGATTCGCATAGATTACATAGCCCTTGCCGCGAGCCTTCTTTAGCTTCTCTCTACCGTAAAATTTTGCTTGCCAATACCCTCGCTCATAGTATTGCCCAAAAAGCTTAAAGCAGCGAAAGAGAATCGAACTATATAGTCTCGTAAACGGATTCTTAGGGATGAACTGATAATCCTTCGGCAAGCCGACTTCAATTTTGCTTTCTTGCTCATCCGTCTTAATAGGATCATCTTCTTCATTTTCGTAGTAAAAAACCCGCTCATTTTCTGGAATATCTTTTTGAAATAATTCTGCTTTTGCCATTATTCATCTCCAATTATGGTTTGATTATATCATCTCCCCGACTAAAAATAAAAATAGCGCACCCAGAGCGCTTGTAATTATTCTTATTAATCTTACACTGGTGCGGGTACAGGGAGTCGGACCCTGATCTCATCCTTGGGAAGGATACATAATAGCCGCTATACGATACCCGCGACTTCCTCATTGTAACATATCTCTGTAGAATATGCTATAATTATTTTATGCAGGAACTAAAAGTAGAGCTTAAAAAAGTTATTCACGATCTTTATGGTCTTGATTTTGAACCCGACCTCGCCCCTTCTCCCGATAATATCGACGCTGACTATTCCACTAACGCCCCACTCAAACTCGCCAAAGAACTTCACAAACCCCCAATGCAAATCGCAGAAGAGATATATGCTGAGCTGGCGCAATCGGATACTTTTGTGAGCATGTGCGACCAACGGGGAGCACTAGCGAGCGAACCCCGTAACGACGGGCGTGAGCGAAGCGGCGAACAAAAATATCCAATAAGCCAACCCGGTTTTCTGAATTTTACGTTATCCGACAATTACCTTCACGGCATGATTGAGACCTTCAATGCTGATTTTTCGTCGGATAATTACAAAGGTCAGACGGTTATATGTGAATTTAGCGACCCCAATCCATTTAAAGTTCTCCACGTCGGCCATTTATATACCAGTATTGTTGGTGATTCCATCGCGCGGCTTTTTGAATATGCTGGCGCTAAGGTTATTCGTGCCAATTTCGGCGGCGACGTTGGCCTCCATGTCGCAAAAACCATGTACGCCCTCCAACAAAAGACACCAGCCGAACTCACCATCGAGGATATTGCGAGATGTTACGTCGAAGGTACCACCCTCTACGAAGACGACGAACGAGCTCACCAGGAAATCACGAAACTCAACAAAGAAATCTACCAAATCAATTCCGAAGATCTTCACGACTCAGATCTTGCCAAGCTTTATTGGCGCGGCAGGGAATTATCCTATGACTACTTCAATCAGTTCTACGATTCTATTGGTGTCCATTTTGACAAGTATTATCCCGAATCTACCGTAGCAAATCTCGGCCTAGAAAAGGTTAAAGAGCAGCTAGAAAAAGGTGTCTACGAATACTCCGACGGCGCTGTAATATTTAATGGTGATAAATACGGTCTCCACACCAGAGTTTTCATTAACAAAGAAGGTGTTCCGACCTATGAAGCTAAAGATGTCGGCCTGGTTTTTACTAAGTGGCAGGATTATCATTTCGACAAATCAATCGTCATCACTGGCAACGAGCAGCTCGACTACATGAAAGTTGTCCTCAAATCCGTCGAACAATATGCACCTGAGTTGGTCGAGAAAACCACTCATCTAACCCACGGCCTTGTCAAACTTCCGGGTAATGTCAAAATGTCATCTCGTAAAGGCAACTTCTTAAAGGCCGTAGATGTCCTTAACATGGTTCGTGACGAGTTAAAAAATGAATACAATTCTGAAGACGAAACAGTCTCCCTCGCCGCTACGAAATACGCTTTTCTCAAGTATAAAATGGGCGGCGACATCATATTCGACCCACAAGAATCCGTCAAAATGACTGGTAACTCTGGCCCCTACCTCCTCTACTCCTGTGTTCGCGCCAAGAAGATCTTAGCGAAGAAATCTATCAACAGTGCTAATAATGCACGGCGAGTGAGCATGTGCGACCAACGGGGAGCACTAGCGAGTGCCGCCCGTAACGACGGGCCGGCGCGAAGCGGCGAACGAGCGTGCATTATGGCACCAGAACGAGATTTAATCAAGAAGCTTCTCGAGTACCGCACAGTTTTAGACGAGGCAGTGTCCGAATTTGCTCCTCATAAGGTAGCGAGTTTCTTATACGAACTCGCTCAGGTCTTCAGCCGTTTCTACGAAAACTGTGAAGTTATTGGCAGCGACGAAGAATCCGCCCGCCTCAGACTTGTCGAACTATATTTAAACACCATGATTCATGGCTTAGGTTTGTTGGGTATTAATATTCCGGAGAAAATGTAGTTATGATAGGAACAGTTTTACATGGGCGGGTGACGGACCTGGAGGGGGTCCCCCGCGGAGCCTTTGCGACGTGGGGGAGGAGAAGGTCCGGCAGGACCCGCCCAGAAAAAATGAAAGGATGTCATGAATAAAGCTAAGTTACTTTGGATCGACCTCGAAATGACCGGCCTCGATCCCATAAAAGACAGAATCTGTGAGGTGGCCGCAATCGCTACGGATATGAAGCTTAATGAAATCGCCACCTACGAAGCCGTAGTGAAGGTTAATAAGGCTCTCATGGACAAGCGCATGGTCGGCGAATTCTGGGATAAAAATTCTAAATCTCGCGATGCCTTGAAACTTCAGAACCAGACAGGCAAACCCGTAAAACAAGTCGAGAAAGAACTTTTAGACTTCATCGATCAGCATTTTGGCAAGGAGATTTATCTCGCCGGCAATTCCATCCATCAAGATCGTAAGTTTATCGAAAGGGAAATGCCAGAGTTGAATAAGAGACTACATTACCGCATGCTTGATGTCTCTGCCTGGAAAGTTTATTTCGAAAACGCCCTGGACAAGAAATTCGTAAAGCCTGAGAATCACCGTGCACTAGATGACATTAATGGCTCAATTGAGGAGTTGAAATGGTACCTGACGTTTCTAAAATAAGTGGCATATCTGAGTTTACGGTTAAGCCCGAAAAAACTCGGCAGATTTATCTAAAGTCGGACAAGGCCTTTCTCATTGTCAACAAAAACACCATCGAAGTTCGCTGTGACCCCTTGCTTAGTGAGAATTTAAAATCCAAATACGAGACGGTCATGGACTCCCGCTACTTCGGTAGGGGTGGTATCGAAATCGTGCTCGCTAACCAATTAAGTCCCGAAGAACTTCAGGACTTAATCAGGCTAAGTTATAATCTAACTATTTAGAAGATTTCTCGGCTTCTTTTGCCTCTTTTTCTTCTTTTTTGTCGCGCTTTCTGTTCAAGCGGTTCATGGCCTTAATAATCATGAAGATTACCCAGGCGATAATCAAGAATTGAATCACGTTCTGGATGAAATTACCGTAAGCAATCACTGCCTCGTCGCCATTCCCGAAGAAATTTGGGATGTGGATGGCAAGCCCCGTGAAATCAACTCCGCCCGCCAGCAGGCCAACCACCGGCATTACTATATCATTCACCAAGGAATTAACGATGGCGGTAAACGCACCACCTACCGCCACACCTACGGCGAGATCGATCACCGAACCGCGGTTGATAAATTCAATAAACTCTTTTTTAAAGCCACCACTTTTCTCGCGCGCCTTGCGCAGACGTTCTTTCGCGCGCTCAGATTTTGAACTTTTATTCTCCACCTCTTCATTTTTAGTCATACAGCTTCCTTTCAATGTTAATTATGTTTCTGAAAAACCATTAATCTTATCGTATAAATTTTTCAGACTATTGTAAGATGTGCTTAAAGTGTTAAGTAGGGTCTCATCCTTTGAATTATTGTACACTTGCTCCTCTTCACTCATTAGGAGAGATATTTCGTAAGTGAGTTTTCTTGCATATATTATGTCCAGCGTTCCATTAATCTTGGCATCGAACAACTCTGACAACAAATCATCTCGGGCAAGCTCCAGTTCGTTCATCTTACTTTCACCGAGAACCTTTTCTGGGTCGCTATTATTATAAGTTTCTTCAAAGAAAGTCTCAAGGTCCCGGTTGGTAGCCGAAAGTACATTGTTTAAAGAAGCACTATCAGAACGCAAATTGGATGACTTCACAAGGTCCTGATACTCGCTAATCACTTGCATGTCATAAGTGATGTGCGCACTCAGTGCATACATCTTTTCTTTCTTACTTTCCTTACCGCTACCTAGCACTGCGCCAATAACCGCTAGCAAAATCAATGCCACAACAAACACTACCCCTAAAATGAAGAATTTCGAGGAGAAAAATCCGCCACCTAGCCTCTTTTTCTTAATTCCCACCGGCCGACTAGTAGCCGATATTTGGTTCAAATACTCCTGATTATCCATATGATATAATTATAGCATATGAACGACCTGAAGGAGGAGATAAAATCACGCCTCAGTGTGGAAGATGTGGTGGGTCAATACATTGAGCTAAAAAGGGCCGGCCGCAATCTCAAAGGCCGTTCGCCGTGGGGTGTTGATAAAACTCCGAGCTTCATGGTCTCTCCTGAGAAGGGTATCTGGCACGATTTTTCTGCCAACAAAGGTGGCGATATTTTCACCTTCGTCATGGAGGTTGAGGGCATTAGTTTTAAAGAAGCTCTAGAAAAACTTGCCGCCAGGGCGGGTGTGGACATATCCAAGTATCATGGTGGCGATCCGGCGGTCGCCCGGAAGAAATCTCGCGCTCACGATGCCCTGAATCTGGCCGCGAAGTATTATCAAGCCTGCCTAGTTCGCAATCGTGATGTCTGTGAATATGTTTTTTATAAGCGCAACCTTAATCGTAAGACCGTAGCTGAGTTCAAAATCGGCTATTCTCCAGCAAGTGGTAAAGCTTTGATCGAAGTCCTGCAGAAAAGAGGTTTCAAGCTAGACGAACTAGAGGCCGCCGGCCTACTTAATCAGTATAAAAAAGACCTATTTCGCGATCGCATGATGGTCCCATTTATTGACACTTCTGGCAATATTATCGGCTTCACCGCCCGTATTTTAAAGAAAGGCGAGCCGAAGTATCTCAATACGCCCGAAACTCTACTTTTTAACAAATCAAGATTTGTTTTCGGACTTTATCAAGCCAAGGAAACTATTCGCCGAGAAGGCTATGTCGTGATAGTGGAAGGGAACATGGACGTGATTTCGTCACACCAAGCCGGCGTAAAAAGTGCAGTCGCCACTTCCGGTACCGCTATGACCGAGCAGCATTTGAAGATTCTCTCTAACCTCACGAGTGACATTCGGCTGGCCTACGATGGTGATGCGGCCGGTGTTAATGCCACCGAGCGCGCCATCATGCTGGCCGGCGATCTCGGTATCGACCTCACCGTGATTTCGGATTATCATGGCGCCAAGGACCCAGACGAACTCATTCAGAAAGACCCTAAGCTCTGGCAAGATGCCGTCAGCCACAGTGTCCCGGCGGTGGATTGGTTGCTTCAGAAATACGAAGAGAATCTCGACCTCTCTTCCGCTCCCGGCAAGCGCAAATATTCAGACATTGCCCTTAAGCTCCTAGAGTATGTCAAAGACGAAGTTGAGCGAGCCAGCTATGAGACTAAAGTTGCTAAGATACTGGGCATTGATGTCGCGACCTTGCGCGAGAAGGGTGAGCGCCTGAATAAAAAATTAGAACAGGCCCCAAAACGCTTCTTAAAGAAGCCAAAAACCAAAGTCAAAGGCGATCGGCTCGAAAAACTGGAGAACTCACTGCTAGCCCTTAAAATCTACGGCGGCATAGTTAAGACCAAAATCCCACTTGAGGTCCCCGAAGACGATGCCAGGCTGGCCGAGCTTGAATTAGTTTTTAATTCCGAGCACGAACTGTCCGATACTGACAATTATGAAAAAGAAGCCAAAGAATTACTATCTCTTTATAAGCAGGAAATTGCCAAACAAAAAATTTCCGCATTAAACGATAAACTCTCTGAGCTCGAAGAGGATTCAGAAGAGTTTTTGAGTGTGCTTCACGAAATAAACGAGTTGCAAAAATCCCAAAAATAGCATATAATTCACGTAATGAACTCTAAAAATGACGATATTTTGAATGCAAAAGATTTAGCACTTGATTTTGATGAGCCAGAATCTGGCGATCTTGAAAACGAAGAAGAGTTAACTGACGAAGATCTAGCCATTACGGCCGAGAATGTGGATGCTTTTGCTGATGATTCAGTCAGGCTATACCTACGCGAGATTGGCAAAATCCCACTCTTAACTCCCGAGGAAGAGGCCGATCTAGCGCAAAGAATCGTAAAAGGCGACAAGAAGGCCAAGGACAAAATGGTCGAAGCGAACATGCGCCTCGTCGTGTCCATCGCTAAGAGATATGGTGGCCGTGGTCTAGATTTTCTTGATTTAATCCAGGAAGGAAACACCGGACTTTTACGTGCTGTCGAGAAATTCGATCCTGATAAAGGCTTCAAGTTTTCGACTTATGCCACCTGGTGGGTACGCCAGGCTATCACCAGGGCCATCGCCGATCAGGCCCGTACCATTCGTATTCCAGTCCACATGGTAGAGACCATCAATAAAGTCCTCCGCACCACTCGCAAGCTCACTACCGAGCTTAACCGTGAGCCGACCAATGAGGAGATCGCTAAGGCCCTCGATATGGAGCCAGAGAAAGTCGATTACGTCATGCGTATTAAGCAGGACATCGCTTCACTCGATGCTTCAGTCGGGCGCGATGGTGATGATGAAGATTCGGTGCTAGGTGATTTTGTCGAGGACGAAGAGCGCGACTCTCCCGAGGAGGCCGCTTCTAACCAGATATTGAAGGAACAATTATCAGAAATCATCGCTACCCTGACCGATCGTGAGCAGAAGATTATCCGCCTGCGGTTTGGCATTGGCGGTGGCAGGCCACACACTCTGGAAGAGGTTGGCAATGAATTTGACGTTACTCGCGAGCGTATCCGCCAGATTGAGGCTAAGGCCCTCTCCAAGCTTCGTAAAAACAAAGACACTAAGAAACTACACGAATATTTAAGATAGGAGGCACATGAAAAAACTCATATTAAGCATAATTACAATCTTTACGGCTTTTATTGTCGCTGTAGCTCCTGTCTATGCTAGTGAAAAATGTGCTCTTACCTCCATCCTTGGTAACTCTATTTGTAACGCGGATGGGACGAAATTACGTGATAGGACTGATGGCTCTAAGTTGAATGAGGGTGAATATAACTGTTCTTGCGACACAGACGGTGACTCCATTTATGACATACTTAAGCTAGTAGTTAATATTATGACTATCGGCATTGGTATCCTGGGTATTATTGGTATCACCGTCGTCGGTGTTCAATATCTCACGGCTGGTGGGAACGAAGAGCAGACCCGTAAGGCCAAGCGCCGCATGTTTGAAATCATCCTAGGATTGGTCATTTATGCCGCCTTCTTTGCAATTCTTAATTGGCTATTGCCAGGCTTTTCCGAAGCGACAGATAAGATAAGCAATTTGAATACCATTATCGGCATTGTCCGCTAAATATCACCATGAAACACCTTCTTATCGTCTACAATCCGCGCTCGTCACGCGCCAGCGATGTCCGGAGCGAAGTGCTGGATCGGCTAGGGCAGTTCAAAGGCTGCATGATAGGAAGATACGAAGTCGCTCCGACTAATCTTGACGACAACATCACGAAGCTCTCGCAGTTCATTAAAGACGGCGACCTGGTTATTTCTGCTGGCGGCGATGCTACGGGTATCATCGCCTCAAATGCGCTTTTAAAATCCGGCAAAAATGCCACCCTTGCCGCCCTGCCGTATGGTAACTTTAACGACCTCTCCAGGACTCTAGGAACTAAATCCTTAGAAAGCGTTATGGATAAAGCATTAACATCGGCGGCAGGACTCACCGAAAGAAACGACCAGCCACAGCGTAACTTCTATCCTTTGGAGATTTTTGTCAACAGCAAGTTCTTCCGCTACGCTACTTGTTACGCCACCATCGGCATGACTGCCGAGGCCGTCAGCCTTTACAATTCGCCTGAGATGCGTGCCAAGCTGAAAACCAAATTCGGCCGCAAAGTCGGCTCCTATACCAACCTAGCTAGCTGGTATTTCAAAAACCGCCGCCTCAAGCAGTTCATTCCCGAGTTCACCATTAACGGCAAGCTCCAATCCATTAAGACTACGGATTACGCAGCAGTCAACGGTCGCTCCATGGCTCGTGTGATGAAGGGCGGGGAAGATTTCCACGACCCAGTGTTCTTCCGCAGTGAGACGGATCGCTTGGCTAACTTTTGGCGCCTGACCAAATTGATGTCGAGAAGCATCCTCTCTCGCATTCCCGGCAGTTCAACCCAGTGTGATGTATTAGAATTCACCTGCCCAGCCACCGTCACGCTCCAGTCTGAAGGTGAGTCGCAAACCTTTAAAAATGTCAAAACGATTGAAATCAGAAAGAGCAAAAAATGTCTGAAAGTAATCGAGAACTAGAACAAATCATTAAATACATGAAGGCTCACTGGCCCAGCCAAGTGAAGCCAGAGTGGCAAGTAGGGCTAGCTGAATACCCCGCCATTCTAGAACAGGCCGTCAAGGACTTCACCCTCTCCGCCACCAAGAATCGCCGCTTGATTCGCATCGCTGGTATTTCCGGTTCTGGTAAAACCACTCAAATCCTCCCCGCCGTGGAGGCATATTGCAAGAAGAATAACTACGAGCCAATCCTGATGGCGGCACGCAGGTTTATCGAATATCATCCACATTTTCAAGAAATCAAAGAATACTATGGCGATGAAAACTTGCGCAAGAATACGGACGAGTTTGCGACTATTATGTTGTTTCTGACCCTATCGGAATTAATTAAAGGAGGATACGATATTTTGCTGGATGTTACTCTGCTTGATCCTGAGATGGAGAGTATTCTCTTGAAGCTCTTAAAGGCAGGGAATTACGAGATGTTGATTCTTATGATTGCGGTCTCTCCTACCGTTACCGAGCAGTATCTCTCCGGTCGTGCTTGGCGCCATACTAAGGAGACCGAGCAGGAGTTCATCCGCGCCACGGATAAAGCTCTCGAATTCTATGCTAATAACGCTCCCGATACTCACATCATTCTCTGGAGTGTTTATGATAAGTCACCCATCTACGATGGCCCTATTGTAAATTGTCGAACCACCTTTGACAAATATTCCACCTGCGCTGACTTACCAAAAAAAGACGACGATGCCCGCCGTGAAGCCAAGATAGAATACTTGACGAATCTCACTACAACTGATTCAGATTAATCTCCGGGAAATGCGCCCGGATGTGTTCCGCATAACCGTTGTCGATATGCTGCCACGCCTCTTTCATGCGCGAGATTTCTTTGGTGTCATTTTCGCCGAATTGCTCTAGGAACTTTCTCTCAAACTCCTCTGGTGCTGGTCGTGATACCATTCGCGCCACGTCCATATTCGGATTCCCAGTCCCGGCAAAAGCAAAATCAATCACGCCAATCATCTTGTCGTTCTCGTCTAACAGTATATTCCCAAGGTTCAAATCCCCATGCACCAGGGAATTACCTTCCGTTTCACGGATATACTCATGATCTGCATCGATATGCTTATCATAATGCTCGTAATCTAGCTCGTGCAAAAACTCAGACAAAGGAAACTTCACCTCCTTCGGCGCCCCACGTAGGTCAATTCCAGATAATTCCTTAATAAATTTCGCCGCATCGTATGCCACGCCCATAATCGCCGTGTGCGATAAGTGATAAATCCTATCCCCTAGCGTATACCCTTCAATCTTCTCGTGGACCGAGAACGGCCGACCTTTCGCATCATAATGTAGCTTCATTTGTGGGGTATAGTAGGAGGTTTTCCCATCCACGAAATTACAAACCGCCGCATCCTTTACTATCATTCGCGACCAGAAGGGGTTTCTCGGGAACCGGAAAAAATACGAACCCTTGTCGGTCGTTACTTCTATTACAATATTGGTCCATCCTGTCAAAATATGTTTGGTCTTTAAGACTTTTTTGTCGCTCAGTGTCTCTGCGATAATTGTATCTAGTGGGTCAGATATAGTAAAAAAATCACTCATGTCCGAATTATATCACACTTAGTCCATTGCTCGTTAGCCCTACACGTTTAGAGCCCAAGATTTAAAATAGAATTCAGTTATTGCAGGGTTGATTCCATAATGATTATGTTATAATAAAATCATGAAGGAATCTAGATTTGTGAATTTCTTGTTACCTGGTAGTATGGTGGGCATGACGATGTTGATAGGCGGATTATTAACCGTACCTGGGGTAACAGCGAATGGTTCTGGTGCTTCCTCAGCTTCCGTGACAGTCTCTCTCGCTTGCTCCATGACCGGGAATACTACGACTCCACATACTGCAGAGATACCAAATGGTGTAGATTCGAGGGGGAATGATTATTATCCTGATGGTATAGGGACTACTACACTAAAAGTATTTTGTAATGATAATGAGGGCTTTGCTATTTATGCAGCAGGATATACGGGAGATGAAATAGGTGGAGAGAATAGTAATAAACTAGTCGGAACAACAGCTAGTGGAAACGCTACCATAGAATCAGGATTAGCTACAACAGCTGGTAATCCTGACATATCTAACTGGGCGATGAAACTAGCTATCACACAGGATTCTGGTGACATAACTGGTACTAATGCTTTCGTGATAGATTCTGCTCCTAATGTATCGCTACCTAGTGAAGCAGAATCAGGAGCCACCAGTGCCACCTTCTCAGACTACCATGTAGTACCAAATGAATACGTTAAAGTTGCTCATAAGAACTCAGGTACTGATATGACCGATGCTACTGGTGGAGTTAAACTAACTACTACCTATGCTGCCTACATATCCAAAACTCAAGCAGCCGATACCTACTCAGGACAAGTTATCTATACTCTGGTTCATCCAAGCAACCATGAGGCACCTATTGCTAATCCTGCTGTGCTAGATACCGGAAAAGTAGTTAACTCTAAATTGAAATCTCTTGCCGCTACAGTTGTAAATGGAGAAGAAACCACCATTACTCCAGAATTTGACCCGGGTGGTGATTATGATTGGGGCCAAGCATATGATATATATATTAAATCCATCAGTATCCACTTAAAAACCCCTGCCCCTGCAGATTTTAATCCCTCCGAAATGAATACTATCTCGTCTACAGCATCTAAGAAACCGATTTATATCGTCTTTGATAATACTAACGATGCTGGTATTATGCATTTCTATACAGAAGGAGAAAAAATCTTCCTGCCCTCTGATTCATCTTTTATGTTCTATCTATTTTACAATCTTTCT
>JAZRDA010000021.1:0-10610 GCA_045660085.1 Candidatus Nanosyncoccus sp. | reverse complement strand
GTGGACTCCAGCTCTCACGATTAATTTCAATAGTAATGGCGGCACTGGTACCATGACAGCACAATTAATACCAGAGAACACATCTAAAGCCTTAAAATCTAACAGTTTCAGTGCGCCATCAGGATCAGGGAATTACTTCATCGGCTGGATGACAGAAGAAAGTAGAGTAAATAACGAAGTAGTCTATGCTAATGGCGCTACCTATACTACCCAAACTACAGTTACTCCAGGTGATTCTATTACTCTCTATGCCAAATGGGGGCCTAGATATACAATAGTCTACGATGGTAATAATGCTACAGGTGGTAGTATGATAAGTAGCGGCACAGAATTAAAGCATACCAATATCAATGAAGGTAATACTGTAAATCTTTACGCGCCCAACTACTGGAAGACAAACTACGGCTTCGTTGGCTGGTCGCCTAGCTCCACTGCTACAGTGGGTGGTACTGATCCTATCTATGGTCCAAATGAATCTATCTCAGCTCCCAGCTACGATACTTATGGTGAAGAAATCAGTGGTACTAAGACTATAACCCTTTACGCCATCTGGTTAGAAGCTGACACCAACAAAACCATGCAGACCTTCACTACTTCGGATTGCCAGAACTTATCTCAAACTACCTATAACTCTACCACCGGCAAAATCACCACTCCAGCTGGTAGCGTGATAGCCCTAAAGGATCAACGCGATAATAATGTCTATACCGTAGCTAGACTAGCTGACGGTAAATGCTGGATGACGGAAAACCTAAGACTAGAAGCTGAAAACACGGTAGGAAACAATCAATATGATTCGTCAGTCACAAACCAGAGCCTCTCTCAAAACTACGGTGGGGTATTCACGGGCCTAGATAGCTCAGAAAATGCCAACTTTACTTATACTACCACTGCCACCCCCAACAACTTATATAATAGCACCAATATCACAGGAAGCTATACGGGTTACAGATTTCCTCGTTACAATAACAATAACACTAAAACCAGCCTCACTGCTAGTTACAATGGTACGGGTAGTGGTACTTACTATAGCTGGTATAGCTATGGCAATTACTACATTTGGGCAGCTGCTATGGCAAATACTACTTACTATAGTTCAGCTACTGGTACATCTGGTTCTGAATCCGCTGGTACTTCTATCTGTCCCACTAACTGGACTTTGCCAACCAGCGGTACTACTACTAAAGATTTCGGTACTCTTTCTAGAAGCTATGATGGAAGTGGTGAAAACCAATCAGGCACCGGCACTGGTGACATCATGAGTAATCGCTTTAGAAGCTTTCCGAACAACTTCCTTTACTCCGGCTACTTCGATGGCTCATCCGCGTACAATCGTGGCTCGAACGGCCGCTATTGGAGTAGGTGGGCGTACAGCCTCGACAACTCTTACAGCCTGTACCTGGGCTCTACGAGCTTGTACCCGTCCAGCAGCAATGTTAAGTACTACGGATTTAGTGTCCGTTGCTTGGTAGGTAGCTAGTTCATTTAGCGTTCTACCTACCCCGCAGAGGAATAGCCAGGGTAATTTTCGTTGCCTCCCCGCGATTGCCCTATCTACTCGAAAAAGAATAAAAGGGGTTGATTTTTTAAAAGCTTATGATGAAATGGTGGGTTGAAATATTCTATAAGATATGTTAGAGTGTGCAGCATGAAAAATAATAGAGTAGGAAAAATTATCATTTCTCCAGGAGTTAACAATATCTGGCCGTGGGAAATGCATAGTGCCTTGGCGCTTAAAGAAGTTGGTTATGTAGTCGAATTTGTGCCGTCTCACAACTCCATACACTCTGCGGATGCGTATCTTGATAACACTCTTTTTGAACTTAAATCACCAGAAGGATCGACAATCAAATGTATAGAAAACAATCTACAAAAAGCACTGAGACACCAATCATGCAATATTGTTATAGACTCTTCTAGAACTAAAAATGTGCGAGACCAAAGCATTAGAAGCTATCTGATATCTCGTATGCGAAGAAAACATGGCATTAAAAGACTGCTTTTCATAACAAAAACAGGGGACGTTGTTGACATTGGTAAACTAATCTGATACAATACAAAGTATTGGAGCTTCTGGAGGACTCACCTAGAGTCTCGCCCGGAAGCTCTTTTTGCATAGAGTTTACGGGATAAGTGAGAGGCTCGCAAAAGAGCCTGCCTTGCAAGCCAGGATATATTTTGTCTTGATTTTAGCCCTTGAAAATCCTCCCCATTCGGTGTATACTTTAATCAAATTAAAGTGAGGTAGTTATGCCAGAAGTTAAACCAACAGAGGTGGAAAGCAAAGCAAGCATTAAAGTCGTAGGTGTAGGTGGTGCCGGTGGTTCTGCAGTGGAGCGCATGAAAGAAGTGGGCCTTTCTGGCGTAGAGTTTGTTGCAATTAATACCGATGCTCAGGCCCTGCACCATTCGCCTGCCGATGTCAAGGTGCACATTGGTAAGGGTCTTGGTGCCGGTGGTGATCCGGAGAAGGGTCGCGAAGCTGCTGAGGAGAGCAGGGAAGCAATCGATAAAGCCCTAGATGGCGCCGACATGGTTTTTATCACTCTCGGTGCTGGTGGTGGTACTGGTTCTGGCGCCGGTCCTGTCGTGGCCGAGGAGGCTCGCAAGAAGGACATCCTCACTGTTGGTGTCGCGACCAAACCCTTCACTTTCGAAGGTGCTCGCCGCAAAGCTAATGCCGATGTTGCTATTGATAAGCTAGCCCGCCAAGTCGATGCGCTGATTACTATTCCGAACGATCGCCTCCTTCAGACCATTGATCCTCGCACCCCACTTCTCGAGACTTTCAAAATCGCCGATGACGTCCTTCGTCAGGGTGTCCAGGGTATATCCGAGCTGATTACTGAGCACTCACTGATTAATCTTGATTTCGCCGATGTTAAGGCTATTATGAAAAATGCCGGCTCTGCCTTGATGGGTATTGGTCGCGCTTCTGGCGAGAATCGTGCCGTGATTGCCGCTCAGCAAGCCGTAGAATCCCCACTAATTGAGGTAAAGATTGAAGGCGCCCGTGGTGTACTCTTCAGTGTTGCCGGCGGCTATGACATGTCCATGAGTGAGATCCAGGAAGCTGCCGAAGTCATTACTGGCGCCGTCTCTCCTGATGCGAACATCATCTTCGGTGCCTCCATTCGCCCAGAGCTTGACGATGAGATTGTTGTAACCGTAGTTGCTACTGGTTTTGATTCTGACTATTATAACGAGCCAGAGCCTGCCGATACCGAGCAGCCTGAGTCTACTAGCCCTAAGGATAACAAGCCTACTACCGAAGCCAAGGATTTTGCCCTTGAGAATAAATCCAACATGTGGGATTCCATTAAGAAAGAGCCGGAGCCAGAGCCGGCCGCAAACGATGACGACATGGATATCCCGCCTTCCTTAAGAGAGAGATTTAAGAATCGCAAGAAGAAATAACCGAAAGGCCCGCGGATGAACAGATTACGTATCGGAGATAGTAAAGTTCTAGAAAGCCGCGAGACTGTTGACGGCACCATGATTCGTCGTCGCCGCGAATCACCCGACGGTCGTCGTTTCACGACTTATGAGCGCATTGAAATGCCGCAATTAACCGTCATCAAGCGTAGCGGCAATCAGGAAATCTACGATCGCGACAAATTACTCCTGGCAGTCAAGCGCAGCGTGGGTAAATTTTTCAATTCCGAACTCGAGATCGAAGATGTGGTAAACCGAGCTTCTGACATTCTATACGCCTACAATACCGACCAGGTCACCAGCAAGCAAATCGGCGAGGCCGTCCTTGACGTCTTAGCCGAAGTCAACGAAGTCGCCTACGTCCGCTTCGCCTCCGTCTTCCGCGAGTTCAAAACTCTGGAAGATTTCGAGGATATACTTAGGGAGCAGAGGGACAAGCATGGAAGAAAGTAAGGTATTACACCAGCGGGTGACGGTGCTGAAGGGGGACCCCCAAAAATGCATGTGTCATTTTTGGGGGAAGAAAGCACCGGCAGGACCCGCTGGGAAAGGCAGGACCCACTGGGAGAAATAGGATAACATTATGAGAGTTGTTTGTATTTATCGAGATAACCAGGACTATTCACGCTCTGTTGCCGAATGGCTCGAAAACATCCGTCGCCAGACCGGCAGGGAAATCGAGACCATGGACCCCGACCATAATCCCGGCTTCTGCGAAGCCTATGATATTGTCGAATATCCCACCATCCTCGCCCTCGGAGCGAACGGCGAAGTCCGTGCTTCTTGGCGCGGCAAAACTCTCCCACTGATTAATGAAGTGCTATTTTACATGGTTTAATTAGCCCGTAATATGATACAATAAGCATATGAAGTTTATTGAAGATATTATTAATAATATCTGGATTCAGCGCTGTTTCTGGTCGGTTATTGTTTGTCTGATTAGTCTCCTCATCTATCATATTATCTCCAAGTTCCTGAATAATAAGGAGAAGCAAAACACCAAGATTCTCTCCAGCAAGAAGAACAAAACCTTCCTTCGGATTCTTAAAAACATCATCGGCTATACCATAGCCACCTTCACTGCCCTGGTGGTATTACAGATTTTCGGTGTCAATGTTACTTCCATGCTGGCCGGAGTCGGTATTGCCAGCATCGTGATCGGCTTTGCCCTGCAGGATGCTATGAAGGATATTTTCCGCGGCTTTGAAATCATTTCGGACGGCTATTATGATATTGGTGATGTTATCAAATATGGTGACAATATCGGCCAAGTTCAATCCATGAGTCTCCGCACCACCAGAATGCAGGACATGAACACCATGAATATCGTCTCAATCGCCAATCGCAACATCGACCAGGTCGAAGTTGTCTCTGGCTATCTGTATATCCCGATTCCTTTTCCGTACGAAGTCAGTGTCGAGACTGCCGAAGCGGTAATCCACGAGATAATCAGGCAGTTGGCTCGCCACGACGGCGTAAACGAGGCCAAATACCAGGGCGTTACTGCTCTAACGAACTCCTCGCTTAATTATCAAATTGTTGTCACTTGCGATCCTATCAATCAATTACAGATTCAGCGCGACACCCTTCGCATTATTATTACTACTCTGGAAGAACACAAAATTCACATTCCTCACGCCCAGCTCGACGTTCACAGTAAAAAGTAGCCCTTCGGGAAGGGCTACTAGTACGGTGGTTCTTACTTCAATTCTACATTGTGATACCTGGCCATCATGACCAGGGTGTTTTTGAGTACCGTGCGAATCGTATGAAGCATATCCGACAGCTCAGGGTACTCATACTTGGCCTCCTTCAGCACCGGCATCAGGAGCTCATGGGTTTCCAAGATGTTCTTCACGATGGCTTCTTCCGCTAATGCTCCTTCTGCATCGTTCAGGTTAGCATAACGATCGAAAGCCTTACAGATGACCGCCTCCTTCGAGCCAAGCAGTTCGTTGAAGTAACGCCTTTTTGTCTCGACTTTCTCTTCGCCCTGGAACGGCCGCAAAGTCATCAGCTTGACACCGGTTTTGACAATTTCGTTTACCGGCAATGCTGACAGCGGAATGTTGCAATCTTCGCACACATCGTGCAGAAGTATGGTGGCAACAATTTCATCTGTGGTGCCTTTGCACGCGATTGCATCGCATGCCATCGACAACGGGTGGATGATGTACGGCTTGCCGTTCTTGCGGAATTGTCCGCTGTGGGCTCGCCGTGCAAACACTAAAGCTGCTCGCGACTGTTCGAACCCCGGTCCGTCCAGTCGACCTCTCAGGTAGGTGAACATCGTTTCCTCATTCGGTGTGTAAATCGAAGTAGACATAATAACACCACCTTTCTAAAAAACTCCCACCGTACCATCATTATACTATATAAACCCATTATTAACAGTCTATTTATGATATAATATACCCTATGAAATATAGAGCTGGAGAGCGCCTTAGGGCCGCAGAATATGAAAAATCACTCACTGAGTGGTGGAAGAAAAATCAAACTTTCGAGAAGTCCGTTTCTGAGCGGCCAATCGATAAATCTTATGTTTTTTACGATGGGCCACCGTTTATTACTGGCAATCCGCATCATGGTACGTTGCTTAGTTCTATCGTAAAGGATGCTGTACCGCGTTACTGGACTATGAATGGGCGTCGCGTTGAACGTCGCTGGGGCTGGGATTGTCACGGCCTTCCAGCTGAGAACTTTGTCGAGAAGCAACTCGGCATCACTGACCGCCGCGATATCGGCACCAAATGGAGTCTCGAAGACTACATCGTGAAAGCGCGTGAATCCATGGTGGCTAACTCTGAGACCTGGCGTTCCACGATTGATCGTATTGGCCGTTGGGTGGATTTTGATAATTGCTATCGCACCATGAATAAGGATTATATGGAATCCGTCTGGTGGGCCTTCAAAAAGCTCTACGAAGCCGGCAAAATCTACGAAGGCCGCAAGGTACTTATGTATGATACAAAGTTTGCAACACCGGTGTCGAAGGCCGAAGTCACGATGGACAACGATGCCTATCAGGTCGTCACCGACCCGAGCGCCTATGTGAAGTTTGAAATAACAGACGAGTTTAAAAATGCCTTCGCTCGAGGGCGCTTCGGAGGTCACGACCGAGACAGCGAGGGGCCGAGCCCCGTAACGACGGGCGCGAGGACCCCGTCCCGAGACGAAGGCATTTTAAACTTGCCAGTTTATTTCTTAGCTTGGACCACTACTCCCTGGACTCTGATGGCTAACCGTGCTCTTGCCGTTAGAAAATCTTTGGAATACGGCATTTATCATATAAATGGTGAAAACCTCATCGTCGCTTCTAAACTAGCCACCAAGCTCTTCGGCAACGACATAAAGCCAGTCCAGACCTTTAAGGGGAGCAAGCTCGAGAGCCTACATTACAAATCTCTTGACGGGACGATTTGCCAGGTGTTTACGGCTGACTTCGTCGGCGACGAAGAGGGTACTGGTATTGTGCATATTGCTCCAGCTTATGGCGAAGACGATTACAATCTTTATCAAGCCAACGAAGACGTCATGGAGTTTGTAGACACCCTCGATGAGAACGGGTACTATCTCCCAGAATACGCCGACAAATTACATAAGCTTGGCGTACGTGACACTGATGAACACGGTATTCAGATTTGGGCCGCCAATAAGTTTATTGCCAAGGTCCTCGAAGAGAAGGGAATCGTCTACAAGATTGAGTATATTCAGCACGAATACCCCTTCAATCCGCGCAGTAAAGAGCGCATCATGTATCGTGCTTTTCCATCTTGGTTCTTTGACATCGAAGGTCAGAAGCCACTTATGTTGGCAGAAAACGAGAATATTAATTGGTTTCCAGGCTATCTAAAGCACGGTCGCTTTGCTAAAAACATTGAAGCCGCTCCTGATTGGAATTTGAGTCGTGATCGTTTCTGGGCCACTGCCATGCCAGTCTGGAAATCTAAAGAAGGTACAGTGCTAGTAATTGGTTCTTACGAGGAGCTCAAGGAGCTCTCAGGTAAGGAGCTGGACGACTATCATCGCCCATGGGTTGATGAGATCGAGTTTGACTACCAAGGCGAACATTTTAAGCGCATCGACAAGGTTCTCGACTGCTGGTTTGAATCTGGTTCGATGCCTTTCGCCCAGCTTCACTATCCGTTTGAAAACAAAGAGAAGTTCGAACGTAACTATCCAGCCGATTTCATCGTCGAATACGTCGGCCAAGTTCGCGCCTGGTTCTACTATGTCCACGCCGTGAATACTACTTTAGCCGAGATTGGCGCCTTTGGGGACAAGGCCAAGAAAGGCCACAAGAATGCTTATAAGAATGTCATTACTACCGGCACATTAGCTGGTAACGATGGCCGCAAGATGAGCAAATCTCTCGGTAACTACACCGACCCAAATATCCTAATGGACCAGTATTCCGCTGACGCTCTGCGTTTCTTGCTTCTTTCTAGCCCAGTTCTCTCGGGCGAAGACTACGCCCTCCTCGATAAAGATGTCTCCGACGTCAATCGCAAACTCTCTATGATTTGGAATGTTTATGATTTCTTTACGACTTATGCTGAGGTCGAAGGCATTGATTCGGATGACTTACAAGAGCCGGGGACTACAAATCCTTTAGATGTCTGGATTGTTTCCCGCATTTATCAGTTAAGGAGTGAAATCACTGCTGGTATGGAGGAATATAACCTACCGAAGGCTCTAGAAGGTGTTCTACAGTTTGTCGATGATATGAGCAACTGGTTCGTGCGCCGCTCTCGCCGTCGCTTTAGTAAAAACGACAATCAGGATGACAAACATCAGGCCTTCGCTACTCTTCATTATGTGTTAATTTATCTTTCGGAATTGCTCGCTCCATTTACTCCGTTCCTAGCCGAAGAATTATATCAAAAGATGACCGGTAAAGAAGAGTCCGTGCATCTATTAGATTGGCCAAAAGCCGGAGAAACAAACCAAGAAGTTATAGATAACATGCAAAGAACTCGCCAGATTATTACCGATGCTCTAGCTCTTCGTATGCAGAAATCCGACACCGAAGAGCAGATTAAAATCCGCCAACCACTTTCTAAACTAACCTACGATGGTGAACCGCTCGATGAATTCTACGAAAACATCATCGCCGATGAGGTTAATGTAAAGGCCGTGAGGCATGCTGGTAAGCTCGCCCTCGATAAGACCTTGACAAAAGAGCTACTAGCGGAAGGGAAAGCTCGTGAGATTATTCGTGCCATCCAGTCCGCCAGGAAACACGCTGGCTTGCGCCAGGACGACAAGATTAAGTTATCTCTGACCTGCGACCTACCGCATGGTTACGTTGAGCTAATCCAATCCGAAGTTGGTGCCATCGAGGTTGTCAAAAATGGTAATTTCACACATGATGAAATCGCCAGTATTAATGGCGAAAACATCACAATCTCGTTAGAGAAGCTATAATACTGCTTCATCGCTACAATAAAAGAACCTCCCATAATTTATATGGGAGGTTCTTTGTAATTCAGTATGCAGTTTCGCCCCTGTAATTTGACAAAATATCATAAATTAAGCATAATCACTATTGACAAAAATAGCAAAGTGTGCTACACTTAAATTATGTTAGAACATAAAACAAAAATCTAACAACAAACAATAATAAATATAAAAAAGGAAAACAAAAATGAGTTACGAGACATATCACGATGAAACGGAGTATAAATCTCCAAAAGAAATATCGGCGGAAGCAAAGCGCGCCATCGCCTTAAAAATAGGCCACGAAGCCTTATTTAGCTAAATTGTCTCTCTAATTCATAGAAAGGAACAACACAAAGTGAGTACCTTAATATCAATTTTAAACGAAAGGATTACCGATGTAAAACAATATCAGTTTACAAACTTCCAAACCTTTTACGAATTGCTTATACTTGCATTCTGTTTACTAGCCTAATCTTATAATCAAATAACCGAACACCATGTTCGGTTTTTTGATTGTTTAAACCACCCATATTGTTCGCTCGGAAAATGCACATAGTCTTGTAGGTTTTTTGATTAGTAATGGGATGAATATGTTATAATAAACATAAGTTAAATAAAGGTTCATGCAGGAAAGGGTATCATACATGAAATTACTAAATAATAAAATACTACTAGGTTTACCAGCCATAACTATACTGGTATTAGCTACGATTCTAGCATCTACCTATGTCTCAGCCGATGATAACTCTATCGTAGATCAGATTAGTATTACTGTACCTATGTCTTGTACTATGTCCGGTACTGGTATGGATAGTCATAATACCAATATTAATAATGGTACCTATACACCAGACATTGGTACTACTACTATGCATGTATTCTGTAATGATAATGAAGGGTTCGCTATCTATGCAGCAGGATATACAGGAGATGAAATAGGTGGAGAGAATAGTAATAAACTAGTTGGAACAAATGCTAGTGGAAATAGTACCATAGAATCAGGTCTAGCTACAACTGCTGGTAATCCTGATGTACCTAATTGGGCTATGAAACTAGCAATATCGCAAGATTCTGGTGATACTACTGGTACTAATGCATTTACCATTGATTCTGCTCCGAATGTAGCATTACCTAGTGAAGCAGAGCAATCTGCTACTCCTGCTTCATTTAGTAGCTATCATGTAGTACCAAACGAATATGTTAAAGTCGCTCATAAGAACTCTGGTACCGACATGACTGAAGTTACTGGTGGAGTTAAGCTTACTACTACTTATGCTGCCTACATTTCTAAGACTCAACCAGCTGATACCTATACGGGGCAAGTTATCTATACTCTGGTTCATCCAAGCAATCATGAGACACCTATTGCTAATCCTGCCGTGCTGGATACCGGAAAAGTAGTTAACTCTAAATTGAAATCTCTCGCCGCTACGATTGTAAATGGTGAAGAAACTACCATTACTCCAGAATTTGATCCGGATGATGATTATGATTGGGATTACGCATACGATGAATATATTAAATCTATTAGTATCCACTTAAAAACCCCTGCCCCTGCAGATTTTAATCCCTCCGAAATGAACACTATCTCATCTACAGCATCTAAGAAACCGATTTATATCGTCTTTGATAATACTAACGATGCTGGTATTATGCATTTCTATACAGAAGGAGAAAAAATCTTCCTGCCCTCTGATTCATCTTTTATGTTCTATCTATTTTACAATCTTTCT
>JAZRDA010000020.1:0-20144 GCA_045660085.1 Candidatus Nanosyncoccus sp. | reverse complement strand
TGCTCTATGTCTAGTACAACTGATACTGCTCATACAGCAGAAGTCCCTAATGGTATAGATTCCCGTGGACAAGATTATTATCCTGATGGTATTGGACAAACTACACTTAAAGTCTATTGTAATGATAATGAAGGATTCTCTATCTATGCAGTAGGATATTCTGATGATACATTGGGAAATACATATCTAAGAGACAATACATTAGGACAAACCAGTGATATTCTAACTAGTACCACTTTTACTGGTAATACTTCAGCTTGGGCGATGAAGATTGGTGTAACATCTGGTACTTATACTCCTATCATTGCAGGAAGTACTGGAGACTCTGAGAAACAATCTGGTGATACTGACTATAGTGACTGGGCAGCAGTACCATCTACCTACACCAGAGTATCTTATCGTAATTCTGGTACTGATGTAGATAATAACAGTATCTATACAGAAGGCGCTAGAGTGACCACTACCTATGCTGTCTACATTAGTCCTACTCAGAAATCTGGTACATACATTGGACAAGTTAAATACACTCTAGTCCATCCTGCTAGTGAAGTACCACTACAACCACAACCACAACCACAACCAGCTACACAGGGATGTATTAACTACTTCGCTAATGCTTCTGATGCAGTAGGTACTATGGGATGTCAGTCAGCTTCAGATGGGCAAACGAAAGACCTTCTCGCTTCCAACTTCTCCCGCACTGGTTATGGCTTCGCTGGATGGAGCGACTCCTTTGATTACGCTACTAACCCAAATGCCAAATTCTATGGTCCACAAGAAACTATCACCGTTCCTACCGGCACTACGGCTAACGGTCTCTCCCTCTACGCTGTCTGGATTAAATCACAAGGTAGTATTCAAGATCAATCCAAAGTCGCTTCCGTCTGTAACTCTCTTACCACCGCTCCGACTGACGGCACCGCTAACCTAACTTCTGTCTCCGCACTAACTGATCAACGTGATAACAACACTTACGCCATTGCGAAGTTAGCCGATGGTAAATGCTGGATGATTGAAAACTTAAGACTAGAAAGTACCGCTGAACACAACAGTAATGGTACCCTTGCCCAAGGCTATGGCACTTCCGCTACCTATGGCAATTTTGGAGGACTCGCTGATGCAGAAAACTCAGGTTTTTCAAGCACCTATACCGCAAACAGTCTCTACTACAGTGGCACCCAGGAAGGAAGTGCTAGCATAGATATAGGTACTACAGACGACCCAGATTACCGTATGCCACGCTATAATAATTGGAATAACCAATCCAACTCTACTAATAGACCACAGAATCCAACTACAAATTTTGATACCAACAGTACTACAAACGCAGGTATGTACTCTTACGGCAACTACTACACTTGGCATGCAGCGATTGCTGATCTTACTTATAACGGTACTAATAACCAATCTACTACTGGCACTTCACTATGTCCAGCAGGATGGCATTTACCTAAGGGTGGTAATAAATCCAATGAAGCTAATAATGAACTATGGTCACTAGTAGTTGATGGTATTAATGGTGGAACTAAACCAGCTAACTATGGTAGTTCAACTGCCCCATATTACACCGGTACACCAGAAGGTAGTGACGCGTCTAATAAACTACGAGCTTATCCTAACAACTTCCTCTACTCCGGCATCTTCGATATCTCGTGGTCGGAAGAAAGAGGGTCATACGGCAGCTATTGGTCGTCTACTGCGCACGATAGCATCATTAGCTACTATCTGAGCCTGAGTAGTTCCAGCGCGCTTCCAGGTACTAATGCCAGCAGTAAGTTCTACGGCGTCAGTATTAGGTGTACGGTAGGCTCCTAGCCTCTTTACCGCTGAACTGTACCCTTAGATTCGCTTTAGTTACTGGCGTTACTTACCCTTTGTTTATTCCTGAAAGACACCAGGTTGAATCGACAGGACAGTGCGTTGCGTAGCTCAGTAGACAGGGCTAATTAGCGCTCTCCCGCCTTGGTTCAGTATAGTTAGTAGCATTGTTTTTTGATTTCTTTGTTATAATAGAACCATGAAATGGGACTTAATATCAAACATTATTTTACTAGCATCATTCGCCATCCTAGGCGTATTTGTTGTGCTAGGCTTATATCAACTTATCACACGGAAATCACTCCTCAAGGTCGACCATCGCCTACTCTGGATGATTCTACCACTGGCCCTTATGGCGATAACCTACGTCGTATTCGACAAATTCTTAGTTTTAAACACCCGCCCCAATGGCTCAGGCGAAGCCTCCTTCCCTTCCACACACGTCATGGTCGTGTCGACAATCTTCCTCATCATTGCTCTTAACCTTCCCTATTACATCAAATCAAAAACCGCCTGGATTGTGATAGACATTGCCATGCTTCTACTCATCGTGCTAGTTTGTGTTGGCAGAGTTTTGTCAGAAATGCACTGGCTATCGGACGTCCTGGGTGGACTAGTCTTTGCAATCATTTTTGCAGTAATTTATTATTTAATCATAAGGAGAAAGTCCAATGCCTAGCATTTTTACTCAAATTATTCGCGGAGAGATTCCCTGTTATAAGATTTATGAAGACGACAAAACTATGGCCTTTCTTGATATCCACCCCGAGACTAAAGGTCACACGCTCGTAATTCCTAAAAATGAGGTCGATAAAATCTATGACCTTCCAGATGAGGATTACAAAGCTCTAATGGCAACCGTCAAAAAACTCTCCAAACATCTTGAGAAGCAGCTGAACGCTCGTATCCTCTGGAAAGTAATTGGTACCGATGTCCCACATGCTCATGTGCATTTACTTCCCTACGATGAGACCTGGCAACACGGCCGCACCCTCGAGCTAACTCCTGCCGAATTCGAGCAAATCCGCCAGACATTAGAACTGTCAGAATAAGTCCTACTATGCTTGTCGCTTTCCATGGACGGGTGACGTCTTCGGAAGGGGGTCCCCCGCGAGAGCCGAGCGGGGGAAGAGAAGACGGCAGGACCCGTCCAGTGATAGGCCCCGTCCAGTGATAGCCCCGTCCAGTGAAAAATATGTGATATAATGTATGTATGAAATTTGCAAGTAGTTATGAGCCAGGAGAGTATGAGGCGGATATTTATGCCGCGTGGGAAGCTTCTGGTATTTTTAATCCCAAAATGATTACCAAGCCAGTCGACAACAATAAGAATGGTGTCGACGATAGGACAGAGATAGTAGCGGCATCCCCGACTTTCTCCATCGTCATGCCCCCACCGAATGCTAATGGTAATTTGCATATCGGTCATGGCCTCACTATCGCCATTGAAGATTCGCTTACGCGCTATCATAGGCTGAAGGGTTTATCGACCTGGTACATTCCAGGTGCCGACCATGCTGGCTTCGAGACTTGGGTGGTCTACGAGAGAAATCTTGAGAAGCAAGGCCACACCCGTTTTGAGTATAGCCGCGACGAACTTTATGCCCGTGTCTGGGATTTTGTCGCCGAGCAGCGTGGCAACATGGAGCTGCAACTTCGTGCCCTCGGCGCATCTTGCGCATGGGACGATTTGACCTTTGCTCTTGATGAAAATGTGATCGACCGTGTTTATACCACCTTTGAGAAAATGTGGAACGACGGCATGATTTACAGAGGTGAGAAGCTGGTCAATTTCTGCCCCAAGCATCAGACCGCCTTCGCCGACATCGAAGTCGAACATAAAGATGAACCAGGTACTCTCTGGGATATTGAGTATAAAGTAACGGGCGACTCCGTGTCCGAAGAAGACGGATTCGCGGCCTCACTAGTGGTTTCTACCACTCGCCCCGAGACACTATTTGGCGATGTCGCAGTGGCCGTCAATCCAGATGACCCACGTTACAAGAGCCTAATCGGCCAATATGTTGAACTACCTCTTACGAATGAGATTATTCCCATCATCGCAGACGAGCATGCCGATCCAGAGTACGGCACCGGCGCAGTTAAGATTACGCCCGCCCACGATTTCGATGATTTTGAAGTAGCAAGTAGACACAATCTGACTCGCAAGCAAGTCATCTCTGAATCAGGCAGGATGATTAATGTGCCAGAGAAATATCTTGATTTGACCACGGCAGAGTGTCGCAAGCAGGTACTAGAGGATCTAAAAGAGCAGGGTCTTTTGAAAGGTGAGCAGAAGATTAACCACTCCGTCGCCCATTGTTATAAATGCGGCACGGTTCTAGAACCTACCTTGAAGGAGCAATGGTTTGTTGACGTGGAGAAATTAGCCAGTGTGGCAATCTCACACCTTGAAGCCGGTGAAATCAAATTCTATCCCGAAAACAAAGAAAAGGTGTTAATTAATTACCTTAAAGGCCTAAAAGATTGGAACATTTCCCGCCAAATTCCTTGGGGTATTGCCATCCCGATGTTTAAGAAGGCCGACGATTCGGCCACGGATGAGCCAGAATGGATTTTTGATCGTCACACCGACCAGAGCGAGATTGAAAGAGCCGGGGTGAAATACATCCGCGATGAGGATACTTTCGACACCTGGTTCTCTTCCAGTCACTGGCCGATTATCTGCACCGATTGGACCCCCGAGAACTATAATCCATATTATCCACTAGACGTCATGGAGACAGCCGCCGACATTCTCTTTGCCTGGGTCGCGCGCATGATTATGATTGGCCTATATGTTACGGGCGAAGTGCCGTTTAAGAAAGTTTATTTGCATGGCCTAGTTCTGGATGAGCACGGCCAGAAGATGAGTAAATCCAAAGGTAACGTCATTAATCCGATGGAGCTAATCGCAAAATACGGTTCCGATGCCTTCCGTCTGGGTATTTTAAGGGGTCGCTCCGCCGGCATGAACCAAGCCTTCAGCGAGAACTCCGTCATCGCCGGCCGCAATCTCTGTAACAAACTCTGGAACATCTCTCGCTTCGTCCAGTCTGTCGCGGATGAGGAAAAAAAGGCGTCAGAAGATGTTCATTCGAGACCCTTGAGCGACGACGGGAGCGAATGGAGCGAAGCGAGCCCTGTAACGACAGGCGCGAGCGAGCGCGTCGAGAATGAATCATCTTTGACGCCTTATGAAACTAATTCGATGGGCGAAGACTGGATATGTCGCGAAATCAACGACTGTTTGACCAAGGTAGATCAGAACATGCGAAGCTATCGTTTCTCTGAGGCTGTTGAAGTCTTGTATCAAACCATCTGGGATAAATACGCCGACTGGTTCCTAGAAAGTCAAAAGATTTATAAGAATGTTAACCTCATGAAGACCACACTAGAATCACTGCTAATTGCTCTTCATCCTTTCGCTCCGTTTGTGACCGAGGCCATTTGGCAGAATTTGTCCTGGACGAGTGGATTTATCGCGACTGCCGATTGGCCTTCGAGGCTAGAATTTGACCCAATCAGCGCCGAAAGCTTTGAAAACATAAGAACTATCGTCTCGGAGGTTAGAACCACTTTGCAGACCCTCTCAGGCGCCAGTAAGCGTAAAAATTATGGCCTATTATATGACAATGATAGTTTAGTAAAGGATAATCAGCTTCTGATTAAAACTTTAACTAGAGTTCCCGAGATTAATAGTCTAGACGGTTCCCCGCGTGGATTGAGGTTGGCCCTCGCAAACCACGAGCTGTATCTCGACGTCCCAGAGAAGGTCGTAATTGAATTCAAAGAAGCTTTGACCGAACGCATTCTCTCAATCGGCCGCGAGCTTGATTCCCTCAATGCCCGGCTCATGAACCCGAATTACGTTTCAAAAGCCCCGGCCCACCTCGTCAAAGAAACCAGAGACCAGATCGAAGAAAAAGAATCGCTCATCGCGAGACTAAAGGGTCAGCTGAACTATATTAAATAGCGATTAATAGTTAAAAATAGCGCTCTTTAGCGCTATTTTTTGTCATATTTCTTTAAATCAAAGAGCGGTGTTTTGTCGCCATCGATTATTCCCTGCGCTTTTTTGAGTAATTTTTGCAGCGCATATTCCGAAGAAGCCGAGCCAACATGCACAGTGCGAACCACCTTAGTTCCCTGTTTGTAGCAAACCTGTACTCCGGTAGCACCCGATGTTGTTTTGAACCGCCTAATATAAGCCATAAATCAATTTTACCATACAAGGAGATTTGCACCACAATTCCCCACTAATTTTCCACCAAAACACAAGCACAATGTGCCTACCATCAGAGTGATACTAGCAACCTTTCGGGCTAGCAACCGCACTTGACAAACCAAATAGCTTCCGCTAAAATCAAAGTAACAACTCCGGCCGAGCCGAAGTTGGAGGTAGTTTTAGCAACCATGAACATTGATTAGAATCTCCACACTCTACGGGCTAAAACAGGGAAAACTACAAATTTCAATCCGACATAGTAATAATTGGCGGTGTTTTTGCATAAATATAATATTATGCGGAAATTGTCAATTTAATTCACAAGTCAATATGATTAAAGGCGATTATGAATATACCAATCACGCAATCTAAAGAATGGCAGAAGCTTCAGGACGATTTAGGGGAGAAATCCATTTTAGTATCTAATGACAAGTATCAGTATCTAGGCATTATTAAGAAAACCCCAGTAGGGAAGTATCTCTATTGCCCCTACGGCCCTGTCGCCAAAGACAAGAAAGCATTCGAGCTAGCCATCGATTCCATTATTAATTATGCTAAAAAAGAGAAGCTAATCTTCGCGCGAATCGAACCATATGATGAGAAAATGAGCGAAAGTCTCCCAAAGACCGCCCAGAAGTCTAAAGACCTGAATCCTAAGGAGACTTGGATCTTAGATCTTAAGGGCAGCGAAGAAGAGCTGAAGCTCAAGCTCCCCGAGAGGCTACTCCGTTATCACAGAGCAGCCGACAAGAAGGGAATCACCATTACGAAGAGTCACGATCCTGAGGACATCAAACATCTGGTAGATTTGCAGGCTAAGCTCGCCTCCGCTAAGAAAATCAACGTATTCTCATTAGATTATCTAAAAACAGAGGCTGCTCAGCCGTTTGCCACCACCTACATTGTCAATTATAAAGACCCCGAGACGGATAAAACGGAAACAATCGCTGCCGGCCTAGTATTTGACGATAAGGATACAAGATACAATTTGCAGGGCGCCCAGTCAGACACAGGTCGCAAGCTTCACGCCACAGGAATCCTAACCATCCAGCTAATTCTAGATGCCAAAGAAAAGGGCTTAGAGAGATTTGACTTCTGGGGTATTGCCCCAGACGATGCGCCAGATGACCACCCCTGGAAAGGCTTTACGAACTTCAAGAAAACCTTCGCCGGCACGGAGGTCCATCATGCTGGCACCTATGATTTAGTCATCAATCCGATAAAGTACAAAACTTACCAAATCACGAGGAAGATAAACCTAATCAAAAGAAAAATCTGAAAATCATTAACAAGTATAAAGGAGCAAAATGTCTAGCAAAGTATACTTTACCAAGGAAATCACTCCAGAAAGCCTCATTAAAATCTACGAAGCCCTCGGAGTGAAGCTCGCGGGCAAAGTCGGCATTAAGGTGTCGACCGGTGAAACTGGTGCCAAGGGCTATCTTAAAGCCGATCTGATTGGCCCGCTTGTAAAGAAGTTAAACGGCACCATTATCGAATGTAATACCGCCTATGGCGGCACTCGCAACACCGCAAAAGACCACATCGAGACGGCCAAGAATCACGGCTTTACCAGCATTGCAGAGGTGGATATCATGGATGCAGAAGGGGACATTAAAATTCCAGTTAAAAATGGCAAGCACCTTAAATACGATTTAATTGGGAAGAATTTCGACAATTACGATTCAATCCTGAATCTAGCCCACGGCAAAGGTCACATTATGGGCGGTTTTGGTGCTAATCTCAAGAATCAGTCCATCGGCATTGCTTCGCGCAAGGGAAAAGCCTACATTCATTCTGCCGGCAAGACTACCAGCCCGAAGCTTTGCTGGATACTAAAGCACGCCCAGATTGATTTTATCGAATCGATGGCCGAAGCCGCAAAAGCGGTCTCCGATCACCTCGAGGAGCAGGGCAAACCCATTGCATATATTACTGTTGCTAACGCGATTTCGCTTGATTGCGATTGCGCAGCGAACCAAGGTGACCCCGTCATATCTGACATTGGCATATTTGGCTCTCTTGATTCCGTCGCCAATGACCAGGCTTTTATCGATGCCATCTGGGCTTCGAAAGAGCCAGGTGCCGAAGCTCTGAAGGAGCGCATTGATACTCGCGAAGGTCGCGCCATTCTCCCTTACGCCGAATCCCTCGGCCTCGGCTCCTGTAACTATGACTTAATTAAGATATAAGGTATACATATTCACAGAAAAAGTGTACATAAAGTATACATATACTTGACAAAAGTATACATATTTGCTAATATGTATACATGACCACCGTAAAAGAAAAGATCTATCAAATACTTTTTAAACATCCCGGTCTTTCTGCTATCCAACTCGGCGAGAAGGCCACACTTGGTAATCGTACCTATATCAGCAAGAATCTAGCCGAGTTAATCAAGGAAAACCGTGTTCGCTCCGAGAAGAATGGTCGCAATGTCACTTACTATGTATCTGATAAAATTATTGCCCTCGAAGAAAACCTTAACCTAATCGGATTAAAAGAGGACGAAATTTGGACCAAAGTCCGTAAATCTACCACCTTCCTAAACGACCTCACCGAAAACGCCGAAAACATTCTTTATTTTGCCTTTACCGAGATGTTAAACAACGCCATCGACCATTCTCGCTCCGGCGTTGGCTACGTTAAAATCTGGCTAGAAGATGACGAGCTTAAATTCATCGTTAAAGACAATGGCGTTGGCGTTTTCAAAAACGTCATGATTAGTCGCAAGATAGATAACGAACCAGATGCCGCAAGGGAACTAATTAAGGGAAAGCTCACCACTCAGCCGGGTTGGCATTCGGGCGAGGGCATTTTCTGGACATCTAAAATCGCCGATCGATTCTCGCTTAAAAGCTACGACTACGAGCTTATCGTGGACAATACTATAAACGACTATACTATTCAAAAAACCGAACACCCCACAATCGGCACCGAGGTCACCTTCAAAATCGCTAAAAACACCGACAAATCCCTGCAGAAACTTTTCCGCAACTTCTCTTTCGATCACCAAACCCTTAGCCTAGATACCACAGTAATCCCAGTTAAGTTATTTAACGAAGGCGAAATTTGGATCTCTCGTTCTCAAGCCAAAAAGCTTCTTACGGGCCTCGATCGGTACAAAAAAATCATTTTTGATTTTGCTGGTATCGAAGTTATTGGTCAGGCCTTTGCCGACGAAATTTTTCGCGTTTTTAGTATTCATCACCCCGATATAGAACTAGAGCCAATCAATATGTCTGACTCCGTCAAACTTATGGTCTCCCATGCCCAACACGACCCCACCGGCCGCGAATAGGCCACTTTTTTGTGCTACAATAATCCTATGAATCCACAAGGTCTCACCACTAAGCAAGTCGCCAGGAAAATCGCCGAGGGCAAAGTCAATCAGACCTCTCGCAAGAACCAGAACACTACCCTAAAAATCATCCTCAAAAACACTCTCACCATCTTCAATCTCGTCAATCTCATCCTCGCTCTCATGATTCTCGCCGTCGGCTCCTACAAGAACCTCCTCTTCGTCCTCATTGCCATCGCAAACACCCTCATTAGTATCGTCAACGAAATCCGCGCCAAACGCACCGTCGACAAAATGCGCCTCATCTCCGAGCAGCAGCCCACTGTCATTCGTAACGGCAAGCCAGTCCAAATCAACCAAAACCAAATCGTCGAAGGCGATCTCCTCGTCTTCTCCCTCGGCGACCAAATCATTGTCGATAGCGAAATTGAGGAGGGCAACGTCGAAGTCAACGAATCTTTCATCACCGGCGAACAGGACAATATCGAAAAACACCCCGGCGACAAACTCATCTCCGGCTCATTTATTGTTTCCGGCACCTGTAAAGCCACTGCCATCGCAGTCGGCGCGAAGACAGAGCTCGGCAAAATCGAAAAATCCGCCCATACCATTAGGACCGCCGACTCCAAACTCTTCAGCCTAATGAATAACATCGTAAAATACATCAGTATTGCGCTAATTCCCATCGGCGCCCTGGTGCTCTGGAGCCGTTTTCGTGTCGAAAACAACGATACCACCACGGCCATCACGAGCACGGTCGCTTCGCTTATCAATATGATTCCGGAGGGTCTCATTCTCCTGACCAGTTCCGTTCTCGCCCTCGCCACTATCCGCCTCAGCAAGAAAAAGGTCCTCGTCCAGGATCTCTATTCCATCGAAACTCTCGCCAGGGTGGACACCATCGCTCTGGATAAAACCGGCACTCTCACCACGGGCAAAATGACCGTGCATGATTCTACTGCCACGGAAAAATCCTTTGAAAGGGTCCTATTATCGATTCTAACGCACCAAACTACCGAAAACGCAACCGTAAGCGCTTTAAAGCAAAAGTTCCTTAAAACCACCAAATTTGAAGAAATAGAGGGCATTACGGACGTTATTGATTTCTCATCCGACCGCAAGTGTTCCGGAATCAAAACCAAAGATGCCACCTACCTCCTCGGCGCCATCGAATTCCTCACCGACGACGAATCGATCATCAATCAGGTCAAATCTATTTCTGGAGAATATCGCACCCTGGCAGTTATCAAGAAGATGTCAAAAAACGTTCATTCGAGATCCTTGAGCGACGACGGGAGCGAATGGAGCGAAGCGAGCCCCGTAACGACGGGCGCGAGCAAGCGCATCGAGAATGAATCGTTTTTGACATCTCCTGACAAGCTTCTTGGGTTCATTCGTCTCGAAGACGAAGTCCGCCCCGATGCCAAAAAAATCATCAATTATTTCTATAAAAACGACATCGACATCAAAATCATCTCTGGTGACGACCTTGAGGCAGCGTCTTCCATCGCATCGCGCGTGGGCGTGAAGAATATTAATGGTTTCAATCTCTCCTCCGAGAAGAATCACGACTACGACCATCTCGCCAAGGAATATAATGTCTTCACCCGTGTCACTCCAGCGGAGAAAAAGGAACTAATCACGGCCTTTAAAAAACAGGGAAGAACCATCGCCATGACCGGTGACGGCGTGAACGACATCCTCGCCATGAAGGAGGCTGATGTTAGTCTAGCCATCGGTGAAGGCGCCGATGCTGCTCGTCGCTCCGCCAAGCTTGTCCTTTTAAATTCCGACTTTGCCGCCGTCCCTTCGATTATCGATGAAGGTCGTCAATCTATCAACAACCTCGAACGCTCCACTGCGCTTTTCCTGGCCAAGACCGTCTACGCCAGTATTCTTGCCGTCATTTTCATCTTCGTCCCTATCAAATACCCATTTTCGTCGCCGGTCGAGATGTCACTTTTGAACTTCGCCTGCATTGGTTTTCCTGGTCTCATCCTATCTCTGGAGCATAACACCGACCGCATCAAAAATCGTTTCACGCGCAATATCATCGAATATTCTCTCCCCGTTGGCTTAACTATTTCCATTTCCATGCTCACCATCTCCCTGCTCGCCCATTTTGGCATTTTCCCGCACTACGACCTAGCCACCACCGCAATCTTCGTGACCTTCACAATTGACCTTATTCTCATCTATTGGATTTCCAAACCGCTCAACGTCCTCCGCGCCAGCCTCCTCTTTACCATCATCGGCATCATGGTGGGCGCCTTCTTGATCCCGTTCTTCCACAATTTCTTCGATTTTGTCTTTCTCAGCTCCAACGGCCTTATTGCCACACTTATTGCCATTGTCTCCTCCATCATCCTTTTCGAAATCCTAAGGGCTGTCATGAAGAGAATCTCCGCCCACATTTTCGACCAGGGCGACATTTAGTCAGATTTGTAGTACAAACAGTCCATAAATAATGCCACCGCTGTTGGCTAAATTCATACTTGACAATAAATTATGAACAGCCTATAATTCATACATAGGATGGGACTATGAAAACTACTAAAAAGGACAAAACTATGACTTATGCAGTCGCAATCAATTCATCCGGACAGGCCACCATACCGAAGGCCATCCGTGATTTACTAGGGGTGGTACCAGGCGAGAATCGCCTTACTTTTGATATCGTTAAGGGAAAAGTCATCCTCGGTCGGGAAGCCTCCCGCCGCGAGCAGCTTCTTGCCTCTCTTGATAAAATCCACAAAAACATTGAACGAGAGAAGAAGCGCAATCCCGAATTTGCCAAAAACTACGAAAAATACAAGGGAATGGACTTCGAAGAAGTGCGTAATGCCTACGAAGCTACCCCAGAAGGTAAACGCGAGTTTAAGGAGAAATATGGAATTGACGTCTAAAGAATCAGCGATAGATAGCTGTATACTGCTCAGGATTATTCTGCGAGATAATCCTTCACAATATCAACAAGCCACGAGTTTACTGCTAAGTGGCACGGAGTTTTATGTAGACGATGTTGTGATTATGGAGGCGGTATATGTTCTCACTAAAGAAGGCATGTCCAGAACCAGTATTTTGGACAATCTCATTACACTATTAGACAATCCGATGCTTGACTACGATAGGCAATTCTATTCAGGTGTTTTCGAAAGGTATGACACTCATCCATCGCTCTCTTTCGACGATTGTGTCCTTGAAGCCCGCATTGCCATGAAACGCAAAGAGCCTCTCTGGACATTCGATAAAAAGTTCGCCCACCAATCCACCTCCGCTAAGCTTCTCTCATCATCGGAGGAAGCAGCATGACAAAAGGAGGAGAAATAGCTAAACCGGGCTTTGATACTTTTGAATCCATCAAGCACACCGATGAAAAAGGTGATTATTGGTATGCTAGAGAGCTTATGAAGGTACTCGGTTATTCCCAATGGAGAAATTTTTTGCAGGTGATCGAAAAATCTCAAAAATCAGCCAAAAATAGCCAAACCACCCCTGAAATTCACTTTGCGCTTAAGGGCAAAGTGATTAGAGTGGGACATAATAATTCTACCTCAATAGAAATAGAGGATTATCGCCTAGATCGCTACGCCTGCTACCTTATCGCCCAAAATGGCGATCCGTCTAGAAAACCCAAAGTTGCCGGTAAAACCCTTGCCAATGAGCTCACATCCGCTAACATCAAATATAATGGCGTTTCTGGTGCCGAAAACATCAAAGAGGCTAACAATTTCAATAATCAAACCGTCCGGAATGCTATACATGATAGCCAAGGTATAAATCCAGAGGATTTTCCCGCTGAGGAAGATACCGAGAAAATAGAGCGCCGCCTCACCCGCCAATCCAAATCCCAGACTCTTTTGAAATAACCACATATATGCTACAATAAACATAAGAAATAAGGAGATTTTTAATGGAAACAAACGATGATAAAACACCGGTCGAGACAAACACATCAGAATCAACTGCGCCAGAGGCTCCAGTCGCCTCGGAAAAACCGATCAAAACACCCGAACCAACCGAATCGGCTTCTGAGCCTAGTCCTACGTCAACCAAATCTACTAAATCCACAATCTGGTGTCTCTCAATCCTAGCCATCATCGGCATTACCGCCGCAGCTGTCTTCGCTTATCTCTATTTCACCGCCCCAACCACCACTCCATCTCCATCCAATTCAAACAACAGTCAATCCTCTACTGCCCCATCTACCCCCAATAACAATCAAGGCACTACTCCTTCAGAAACTGAACAGAGCTCATCTGCACCTTCTAACTCGGAGACGACCACTACGATCACACTAGATGAAGCAAAAGCTCTGCTGGCTGATAAGTATAAATTCCCATCAGTTGCAAGACCAATTTTTTATGGTTGGCACAGTTACATTGAAAATTTTGATCAAGCTGCCAAATTATTATTCGTAATCCATCAGTTAGAAGATGAGTTTACGCCGCAAGCCAACCCGTCAGAAACTGCTACCAAACGAGAAATTAGCTTTGATGATTTTAATTCAAAGTATGTATATTATTTTGGTAGCAAGGAGCCATTGGAGAAGAAAACCTATCAGCTCAGTTCTGATATTTACCTTTCGGAAATTGCCTACCAGCCAGAAAACGACAGCTTTGCTGTCTTATTTCCTAATGGCATAGGCGGAACAACTACAGCCAGGAGAGTTAATAAGGTCATTAGTGTTTCGGATACTCAAGACGGCTTTAAAGCAATTGTCGCATCGACAACTATTGAGTTAAACGATGAGTCTGGCGATTACACTGCAGGATTATTGGAGAGCCTTTCCGTGTACGAGTTTTACTTCACGAAAGAAAACGGAGAATATGTTCTGACTTCCATCAAGAAGTTATAAACTACTATAAACATTGAAAATGACCCCAGCCCCGAAGGAGTCATTTTTCAATCGATATTCTCGGATAAATATTAACCTTATACGGGTCCACCGGCTTCACCCCGGACTGAATTTCAAAGTAGCACGCCCCCGCTACCATTGCTCCGTTATCGCCAGAAAGCGATGGGGAAGGGAAATATGCCTCCGGCAATGCTTCCCTTAAGGCCTGGTTTGCACTCACTCCTCCGGCGACTACGACAGACTGAGTGTCGGGATATTGCCCGAGCGCTTTCTCAAGCTTTTCGACCAATATATCCACAGCAGCCTTCTGGAATGAAGCCGCAAAATCGGCCACCTGCTGAGGATTCAATAGTCCCTTTAGCTTATGTGACGGATACGAAATCGGCACCCCTACTTCCTTTTGCACGGCACGCAGCACCGCAGTCTTCAGTCCCGAGAACGAAAAATCTAGCCCATCCACCTTCGGGTGGGGAAACTCATATTTCCCAGCATCGCCATTCAGGGCAGCCTTCGCAATTGACGGTCCACCTGGATATGGCAGCCCCAGAATCTTCGCCACTTTGTCGAAGCACTCTCCCACCGCATCGTCTCTTGTCGTCCCGATAATTTCAAACTGATTATGCCCCTGCATATGTAGTATCTGCGTATGCCCCCCTGACACCACTAGTGCCAATAGGGGGAATGTCGGGCAAGCTGGAATCTGTTCTTTCTGAAGCATAAAGCCCTGATTTGAGTTTTCAACACGTATATTCCTGACGGCACCGAGAAAGCTGCCCTTTCGGGCAGTCTTTCCCGGATGCCCAGCGTATGACGTGCTTGAAAATTCAAGTCCAGCTGAAGAAAGAACAGATTCAGCTTGCCCGCCAATTACCCAATTCGCATACACATGCGACTTCAGGTGATGTACGGCATATAGAGGCTTATCATGAAGGATTGCCAGAGTCCGTGCAGTCAGAGTGCCGATAAGTAGAGACCCAAGCAATCCCGGTGCATGCGTCACCGCAATCGCATCGATATCCTCCCACCGACACCTAGCATCGGCGAGCGCTTTATCGATCACTGGTAGTATGGCCTCCAGGTGGCTTCTCGCTGCCACCTCTGGTATTACGCCCCCGTACTCCGCAAAAATATCAATCTGCGACACCACGACATCAGACAGTATCTTGGCACCGTCTTCCACCACAGCTGCTGCCGTTTCGTCACAACTAGTCTCTATTCCTAATATTTTCATCTCTTAATTATATCATAATCCACCACCAATGGCTCAAGCAACAAACTTATCCTTGACAAATACGCAAGAATATATTACAATTAAAAGCATCTTTTTTTTCGCACAAACCAAGGAGGTGATAATATGGCGGAAAAAGGAAAAGTGTGGGTAATTGAAAACTTCATGCGCTTGCATGAAGAAGGCTATTGTATCAGGGAAATTGCCGAGATGGCAGGAGTTACCCCTCCGGCGATTTATGCCGTTCTTGGTAAAATAGCCGAAAAAGCGGGAGTCAGTCGAGAGAGTCTCCTGGATGGCACTGTTTATATCTTTGGCAAAAAGGTTAAAAAAACAGTTGCTGACCAGGATGTTCCTACGGACAATTCCAGCAGTCGTAACGAGCCGGCTGAAGAGCCGGACACCAGCGACATCAATGTATTATTTGACAAGCTGGTGAGTGATTTTTCTAAACTGAGCGAAGCAATCAAAACGCTGATCACTCAGGAATGAAGGAGGTAGAAAATGGTACTTAACGCAAAGAAAATCCGCCTGGCCATCAAACACAATGTTGGCATTGAAGGTATGGCGGAAGAAAACCAGTGCTCTGTTGAGGAATTGGAGAAGCAGATCAACAATCTCTTCAAGAATTTCCCGGACAAGAGCAAGTCTATCATCGCCGCGCTTTACGAGAATCAAAAGAAAATCGAAAAGTATAAGGCGAAGGTGAGACAGCGCAAAGGCTATGACTACTCGGATGGCACATTGGAAAGGTTAATCTCCAGAGAAAACACCACCGAGGAATCCTATCTCGAAATCACTGATGAGGCATTGCCGACAAAGGCCGATCGCATCGCCGCTCTTAACGAGGAAGGGGAAAAACTGAAGCAGAGCATCGTCGCCCTGCAGGAGTATCTCCAAAACCTCGAAAAGCAGCGGAGCCAGGAGTTCGATATGCGCCGAGCAATCAGCGCGAAGATCGAGGCGTACCGTCAGGAACTGCTTGCTATGAAGGAGCAGCTTAGTGGCAGTATCACCAAAGTCGCCGAACTTGATGAGGCAATCGCCAAGACCAAGGCGGAAATCCCGTCAAAGAATGAGGAACTTGCAGGGCTTCTTCAAGAAATTGAAGAACTCAGTACTGTGACCATCTTGGTTAGCGACGATGGCACCATCGAAGCGCCGGAAGACCCCGATTTCGTCATTGACGATGAGGGTTGGGAACCGCTAGTCGATCAGATTCTGAAGCATGAAGCATGCCGACCACTCTTTGTATACGAACTTGACATCCTTGCACGTTTGTTACAGGTCATCAAGCATTCCGAAAGGAGCTTTACGCTTGGCTGTGACAGCGATCGGGTTCAAAAAGCATTCTGGAAAATTTGGAATCCCCCCACTCTCTAAAACCCACACAGGAACCGCTCCCAGAACATCGGGGGTGGTTTTTCGTTTTCGCACAAAAAAGCCACCATCAATCATACTACAATTATCTCACCACGCGAATATTACTCGTGGTGATAATGACTCCCTCTTGCTATTTCTTGTGACCTGTAAATCTGTTCTGCCACAATCAGCCTTGCAATCATATGTGGAAACACTAGCTTCGAAAAACTCCAAACAAAATCTGCTCTTCTCCTTATTTCGTCATTAAATCCATATGCTCCACCAATCAGAATTACCACATCCTTCGAGTTAAGGAAAGCCCCGCTAAGCTTCCTAGAAAATTCGTCTGATGATATATTTTCTCCGCGTTCATCGCAACATATCACATATTCCCGTCCAGTGAATGGCCATTCGGCTAGCCTCTTCAGGAGCCTTTCTTCCTCAATAAACTCCCATTTCACATCATATGGCTTACGCAGTCGTTTTTCGTACTCACTATAAGCCTCCTGACACCAGGAAAGGTTTTTCTTTCCCCCTGCAATTATCCTTATCATCTTTTAATTATACCATTTTTGTGATAATATAAGGAAGCATTGGGATGTCGCCAAGTGGTAAGGCAACGGGTTTTGGTCCCGTCATTCGCAGGTTCGATCCCTGCCATCCCAGCCATTTATTTGAGTTAAAAGCCGGCATCTCGGCATTTTTTCTTGCTCGCTCATCCATAAGATGCACTTCGCAAGAAGAAAATACCAATCTGCCGGTTTTAATCTCAAATAAACCAGTATGGTCGGCAGGATACGAACCGTAGGTTCGCTCGTCGTCGCTTTACCCCTTGTGCTTTTCTGTTAAGTGTGCTATAATATACGTATGACTGCACGAAAAAGAAAAACCACCAAAAAGCGCTCCAGCCAGTCGCGCCGTCGCACTAAGGAGGCCCCAATCGAGCACGAGCTCCCCGGTGGCTTTTGGCATCAGACCTTCGCCGTCATCATGATTGCCTTAGCGCTCTTTTTCGTCATTACTTGGTTTGGTCAGGGCGGCACAGTTCTAAATACCATCCACCAATTCTTCATTAACACCATCGGTTTTGCCGCTTATTTCATCCCGGCGCTCTTAGTTTATCTTGCCGTCAAAATCTTCCGCAGCGAGAACAATCGCATTGCGGCCGTGGTGTATATAGCGAGCATTTTGATGATTCTTTGGATTTCCGGCATTGCTGCCATCTGGGGCAATGGCGGTGTCGTCGGTCAGTGGCTTAACGGCCTCTTCACTAACGTCCTAAATCAAGGTGTAGTTATTTTCATTTACCTTGTTCTAATTTTTATCACTACCGCTTTCATCATCCAGGTTTCGCCTATCACCATGTTTAAAGGCACCAAGAACCTAGTTAAATCCGGTAAGAAGTCGAGCGAGGAGGAAGGCTCCACTAAGAAGCTCGGCCAGCTCGAGATTAAAGTCAATTCCGGTGTAGGCCTCGGCCAAGCCGAATCGACCACCGCCAAATCCAGCGGCCACCTCCTTCATAAAAACGACCCTAAGGCCCCAGCGAAGCCCGAGCCAGCCAAAGAGCCTACTGCTCTTGTCGCAGTTACAGATCCTGACTGGAAAATGCCCACAGTTGACTTACTTGAAAAGAAGCAATCTCCCGCCGATGCCGGCAACATCCAGCAGAACGCCTACATCATCAAGTCCACCCTTGCCGAGTTCGGCATCGATGTCGAGATGGAGGGCGCCAACGTCGGTCCTCGGGTCACTCAGTACACTATGAAGCCGCCTGCCGGTGTCAATCTTTCCAAGATTCTTTCGCGCGATAAGGAGCTAGCCCTTAATCTCGCTGTCGATAAAATCCGTATCGAAGCCCCCATCCCGGGCACTCGCTCGGTCGGCGTTGAGATTCCGAATGCCCGTCCGGCTGATGTGCGCCTACGAAGTGTTCTTGAATCCAGCGACTGGAAGAAATCCACCGATCCTCTCACTTTTGCAGTAGGGAAGGACATCTCCGGCAAATCCGTCGTGGCCAATCTTGCCAAAATGCCCCACCTCCTCATCGCCGGTACCACCGGTTCTGGTAAGTCAGTCATGACCAATACTTTAATCACGTCCCTACTTTATCGCAATGCTCCGTCCGACATGAAGCTAATCATTGTCGACCCGAAGCAGGTCGAGATGGCTCAGTATCAGGACATCCCGCACCTACTTACCCCGATTATCACCCAGACTGAGAAAGCTCTCAGTGCCATGAAATGGTCTGTAGGCGAAATGGAGCGCCGCTACTCCCTGATGGCCGAAGAGAAGGTCAAAAACATTGCCGACTATAACGCCAAGATGGCCAAGAACGAGAACCCCGAAAAAGAAGGCAAAATGCCCTATATCGTTATCGTGATTGACGAGATGGCCGACCTCATGATGATGGCAGGTAAAGACCTCGAAATGCTTATCGTCCGCATTGCCCAGAAGGGTCGTGCCGCTGGTATCCACCTAGTGCTTGCCACCCAGCGACCAGAGGTTAAAGTCATCACCGGCCTCATTAAAGCCAACATCCCAGGCCGTATTGCCTTCGCCGTCGGCTCCCAGATGGACTCTCGCATTATGCTCGACCAAGGTGGTGCCGAGAAGCTTCTCGGCAAGGGTGACATGCTCCTTCTCACCACCGAAATGATGGGCAAACCTCGCCGTATTCAGGGCGCTTGGGCTTCAGATGATGATATTAATAAAGTTACTGATTTCTTGCGCGAGCAGCGCCCACCGGAATACAACGATGAAGTCATTTCTCAGCAGGTCGCCATTAAAGGCATGACGGGTGGCCCTAGTGAAATGGATGGCCTTGGTCGTCGCTTCGATTCGCAGGATCCCATCGTCAGGAAAGCCGTCGAAATCTCCCTAAGTAAGGGCAAATTCTCTACCGCCATGCTTCAGACTTACCTTGGTAAAGGCCACGGCTTCGTCTCCGGTCTTGCCATCTGGTTCGAAGAAATCGGCGTAATCGGCCCTCAGAACGGCAACAAGCCTCGCGATCTCCTCATCTCCTCCCTCGACGAATTTGACCAACTAGCGCAGTGAGTAAAAAACAGACACTTGTGTCTGTTTTTTCGAACGCGCGAAGTTGATTTTGCTTGACATATCAATATGGTAGTGTAACATATAATTAACACTAGCAGTATATATTTTTAATGTGCTAGGTAAGCTTTAACAGAAGAAAGGAATAATACATATAATGAAAGTGAATACAATCACTAACCATCATGAGGTTTCATTTTGTAACCGTCATGATGTCTCATGTTTGCCCTTTCTTCTATTTACACTAACTAGTCTTACTATGATTTCCGGCTTAGTGTTAGCTTCTAGT